>NZ_JAVAYA010000019.1:0-96064 GCF_041954855.1 Agrobacterium sp. LR_9 | reverse complement strand
TGCGAGCGTCAGGATTTACACCATGCCGGAGCCGTGTCCATGCGTCATATCAGCTTCCGGTCCTGATCTGCGTCAGGGTACGCGTCGGCGTGATCGCTTCCGCATCCAGCTTCACCTCGATAATGGCCGGCTTGCCGCTGGCCCGCGCCCGTTCGAAGGCGGCGGCGAAGTCTTCGGTCCTTTCCACCGTTTCGCCGTGGCCGCCATAGGCTTTGGCAAAGGCGTTGAAATCCGGATTGACGAGATCGGTGCCGCTAACGCGGCCGGGATATTCCCGCTCCTGATGCATGCGGATCGTGCCATAGGTGCCGTTATTGACCAGTACGGTGATGATCGGCAGACCATAACGCACAGCGGTGATGAATTCCTGCCCATGCATCATGAAACAGCCGTCGCCGGCAAAGCAGATCACCTCACGCTCGGGGAACAGATGCTTGGCCGCGACCGCCGCCGGCAGGCCGTAACCCATCGAACCTGATGTCGGGGCCGATTGCGTATTGTAGCGACGGAAACGGTGGAAGCGATGGACCCAGGTGGCATAGTTGCCGGCGCCATTGGTGAAGATCGCATCCTGGGGCACATTGGCCTCGATCCAGTCCATGATCGGACCCATCTGCACCGCGCCGGGGCCGGTCTGAGGCGGGGTGGACCAGCTGCGATAGGCCGCATGCATGGCGGCGGTGCGATCCGCCCATGCCGCACTGCCGGAAACTGTGATGGAGGAGAGGGCGGCGATAAAATCGTCCGGTGCGGCGCAGATTGCCAGATCGGGACGGTAAACGCGGCCAAGCTCTTCGGCTTCCGGATAAATATGGACGAGTTTCTGCGACGGGTAGGGGATGTCGAGCAGCGTATAGCCGGAAGACGGCATTTCGGAGAGGCGGCCGCCGAGCAGCACCACGAGATCGGCCTCCTTGATCTCCTTGGCCAGCGCCGGGTTGATGCCGATGCCGACATCGCCCGCATAGGAGGGGCTCAGATGATCGAACAGCATCTGGCGGCGGAAGGAACAGCCGACAGGCAGCTTGTTGTTTTCCGCAAATGCCTTGAAGCCTGCGACGCTTTCCTCGGACCAGCGGGTGCCGCCGATGATGAAGACCGGGCGCTTCGCCTCGCCAAGCATTTTTGCGAAGGCGGCCATCTGTGACGGGCCGGGGTGCGCTTCGACTGGAGTATAGGGCTTTGCTTCGGGCGCTTCGACCTCTTCCACCAGCATGTCTTCCGGCAGCGTCAGCACCACCGGGCCGGGGCGGCCGGAGGTGGCGACGGCGAAGGCGCGGGTGACGAATTCGGGGATGCGGCGCGCATCGTCAATCTCACCCACCCATTTGGCGAATTCGGTGAAGGCGCGGCGATATTCCACTTCCTGAAAGGCCTCGCGCTCGCGGGCGTCGCGCTGCACCTGGCCGATGAAGAGGATCATTGGAATGGAATCCTGCCTTGCGATGTGCAGGCCCGCCGAGGCGTTGGTGGCGCCCGGTCCGCGGGTCACCATGCAGATGCCGGGTTCACCCGTCAGCCGGCCCCAGGTGTCGGCCATCATGGCGGCGCCGCCTTCCTGGCGGCAGACCACGGTTTCGATGCCGCTTTCATAAAGCGCATCCAGCACGGCGAGATAGCTTTCGCCCGGAACGCAGGAAACGCGGGAGACGCCATTGGCCTTCAGCGCTTCGACGATCAATTGCCCGCCTGTTCTTTTCATTCCGGCTGCAGTCATGGCGTCGTGGTCCTTTCGATGTTTTCCAGTTCGGCCAGCACCTGCGCCTGATGTTCGCCGAGCTTGGGGCTCGGGCGTTCATAGCGCAGCGGCGTTTGCGACATGATAATGGGTGTGCGGACCCCGGGGATGACAGTGCCGTCTTCCGCCTCCAGATCGACGCGAAGGCCGCGCGCCTTCACCTGCGGATCGGCAAACATTTCCTCGATGGAATTGATCGGTCCGGCGGGGACGGCGTTCTTTTCGCAGGCGGTCAGAAGATCGCGCTTCTGCCATTTCAGCGTTTCGGTGGAAACGATCTGCCGGACTTCCGCTTTATGGGCCACGCGGGCCTTGTTCGTCGCGTAACGTTCGTCATCGGCAATCGCACCGATGCCGAGAATGGTGCAGAGGCGGCGGAACTGGCCGTCATTGCCGACCGCCAGGATCAGGAAACCGTCAGCCGTCGGCACCACCTCATAGGGGGAAATATTCGGATGGGCGTTGCCGAGCCGGACGGGCGGCTTGCCGGAAATCAGGTAATTCATGTTCTGGTTGGCGAGCACGGCCGATTGCACATCGAGAAGCGCCATGTCGATATGCTGGCCTTCGCCGGTGCGGATGGCGTGGATCAGCGCCGCCTGAATGGCTGACACGGAATAGATGCCGGTGAAGATATCGGCAACCGCCACGCCCGCCTTCATCGGCTGGCCGTCGGCTTCGCCGGTAATCGACATGAAGCCGGACATGCCCTGCACGATATAGTCGTATCCGGCGAGATCGGCATAAGGCCCGGTCTGGCCGAAGCCAGTGATGGAGCAATAGATCAGCTTCGGATTGAGCGCCTTCAGGCTCTCGTAGTCGAGGCCATATTTGGCAAGCCCGCCGCGCTTGAAATTCTCGATGACGACATCGGCGGTGCGCACCAGCCGGCGCACCAGCTCGCAGCCCTCGGGCGTTTTCAGATCGGCGACGATGGAGCGTTTGCCGCGATTGGTGGCGTGGTAATAGGCGGCGGAGAGGTTTTCTCCATCGTCGCTTTCGACGAAAGGCGGTCCCCATGCGCGGGTATCGTCGCCGCCCTCGGGGTTTTCCACCTTGATGACATCGGCGCCCATATCGGCCAGTATCTGCCCTGCCCAGGGACCGGCCAGAACACGCGCCAGTTCGATGACGCGGATGCCCGATAGCGGCGGTTTCCTGTTTGGCATGTCGGTCATCGGTCCCCCGGTATTTTGTGTCTGCCGGTTTATAGACCGCTGCTTGCCTCGTCGCATGTGATTTTATCTCATGGACTTATTCCGTTTTGGAACGGCACTAAACTGGGGCTGACACGGCAGCTTCGACATTCGGTGTTTTGAGAGTCTCCTAATTCCGTCATTCCGGCCTTGTGCCGGAATCCAGCCAGCCCAAGTCATTGGGCTGAAAAGACTCTTCTCGCCGCGCAGACGCGCGTCGGCTGGATTCCGGCTCAAGGCCGGAATGACGGGGAGGGCGTTTTACTGTCATCCACGACGCGGCCGCACCAGGCGGCAAAATCCGCCGCGACGGGCTGCCAGCCGATTTCGTTCAAAGTCTCGTGCCGCATGCCCTTGTAGATCGTGTGCTCAACATGGCTGAAACCTGCCTCGCGGAAACGCTCCGCCAGCCAGACGATCTCCTTGCCGTCATTGGTGGCTTTGTCCTGATCGCCGCTAACAAGCAGAAGCGGTAAGGTTTTTGGCAGGCGCTCGATGAGTTTCGGTGCGCGATAGGAGAGTTCGAAGACATCCTGCCACAGGGAAACGCTCGCCTCGAACTGGCAGAGCGGGTCCTCCACATACGCGTCCACAGCCGCCCTGTCGTGGCTCAGCCAGTCGGCATGGGTGCGCCTTTCCGGCATTTTCGCATTCCACACGCGGAAGGTCGCCTTCGGCAGAATGGCGCTCGGCACATCCGAGCCCTTCAGCATCTTTTCGAGCCGCAACACGAGCTGCGCGAGACGGCCCATGAGGCCGGGATTGAGATTGGAATTCCAGATCGAGAGGCCATCGAAGGCATCCGGATGGCTGACGGCGGTGTTCAGCGCCACGAGGCCGCCCATGGAATTGCCGAACAGGATTACCGGCAGGCCGGGATGTCTTTCGCCGGCCATCCGGCGCATCGCCATGACATCGGCAACGACCTTTTTCGCGCCGTCCTTCCAGCCAAAACGGCCGAGAGGCGCGTCCGCCGCTCTCGTGCGGCCATGGCCGCGATGGTCGTGGGCGTAGACTTCGAAACCCTGCTTCGACATCACATCCGCGAGCCGGCGATAACGGCCCGCGTGGTCAACCAGCCCGTGGCAGATCATCAGCACGCCGCGCACAGTGGCAAGAGCGGAGGGCTGGTGGCGAAAGGCAATGGATGCGCCGGAGGGGGCTTCCAGCCTCTGAATACGGCTGAAGGCCAAGTCGTCGGTCGTTTCATTCATGATCGCGCCTGTCCTGCCATAACATCCCTTGTCATAATCATGGGGTCATAATCGTGCCAGAGGTTGCCCCAAGGTCCTATTTACCCTACATAGCGGCAAATTTCCCGATACGTACTCTTAAAAATCCGATGTGGAGCATTCGCTACAATGGCACGTCAATTCATCTATCACATGGCCGGGCTGAACAAGGCCTACGGTGCGAAGAAGGTTCTGGAGAACGTTCATCTCTCCTTCTACCCCGACGCCAAGATCGGTATCCTCGGCCCGAACGGCGCCGGTAAGTCGACTGTTCTGAAAATCATGGCCGGCCTCGACAAGGAATATACCGGTGAGGCGTGGCTCGCCGAAGGCGCGACGCTCGGTTATCTCGAGCAGGAGCCGAAGCTCGACGAAAACAAGACCGTGATGGAAAATGTCATGGAAGGTGTAGCGAGCAAGACGGCCATCGTCGACCGCTACAACGAACTGATGATGAACTATTCCGACGAAACGGCGGATGAGGGCGCAAAGCTTCAGGACATGATCGACAGCCAGAACCTCTGGGATCTGGAAAATCAGGTCGAAATGGCCATGGACGCCCTGCGCTGCCCGCCCGGCGATTCGCCCGTGACCGGCCTTTCGGGTGGTGAGCGTCGCCGCGTGGCGCTTTGCCGTCTGCTGCTGTCGCAGCCGGACCTGCTGCTGCTCGACGAACCGACCAACCACCTGGATGCCGAAACCATCGCATGGCTCGAAAAGCACCTGCGCGACTATCCCGGCGCCGTGATGATGATCACCCACGACCGCTACTTCCTCGACAACGTCACGGGCTGGATTCTCGAGCTCGACCGTGGCCGCGGCATTCCTTACGAAGGCAATTACTCCGCTTACCTGCAGGCGAAAGCCAAGCGCATGCAGCAGGAAGCCCGCGAAGACGCCTCGCGCCAGAAGGCAATCAGCCGCGAACAGGAATGGATCGCCTCCAGCCCCAAGGCCCGCCAGACGAAGTCCAAGGCACGTATCAAGGCCTATGACGAGCTGGTGGAAGCAGCGGAAAACCGTCGTCCCGGCGATGCGCAGATCGTTATCCCGGTTGCCGAGCGTCTCGGTCGCGTCGTCATCGAAGCCGACAACCTGACGAAGTCCTATGGCGACCGCGTGCTGATCGAAAACCTGTCCTTCAAGCTGCCCCCCGGCGGTATTGTAGGCGTCATCGGCCCGAACGGCGCCGGTAAGACGACGCTGTTCAAGATGATTACCGGCCAGGAAAAGCCTGATAGTGGCTCCGTGACCGTTGGTGATACCGTTCAGCTCGGTTACGTCGACCAGAGCCGTGACGCGCTGGCGGGTGACAAGACCGTGTGGGAAGAAATCTCCGGCGGCAACGACATCATCAAGCTCGGCAAGTTCGAAGTGAACTCGCGCGCCTATTGCGGCGCCTTCAACTTCAAGGGCGGCGACCAGCAGCAGAAGGTCGGCAATCTCTCGGGCGGTCAGCGTAACCGCGTGCACCTCGCCAAGATGCTGAAGGCCGGCGGCAACGTTCTGCTGCTCGACGAACCGACCAACGACCTTGATACGGAAACGCTGGCAGCACTTGAAGAAGCGCTGGAAGCCTTTGCCGGTTGCGCCGTTATCATCAGCCACGACCGCATGTTCCTCGACCGTCTGGCCACGCACATCCTCGCTTTCGAGGGTGACAGCCATGTGGAATGGTTCGAAGGCAACTTCGAAGACTACGAAAAGGACAAGGTCCGCCGCCTCGGCCCGGAAAGCATCAAGCCCGGCCGCGTGAGCTACAAGCGCCTGACGCGCTGATCCTTTTCCGGATCCCTTCAGAAAGGCCCGCCGCAAAGCGGGCCTTTTTCCGTGTAATAAGTGGACACGATCGCCTCACCGAACACTTTGCGCTTGCATCGAACACCACATCGACATAAAGATATCTTTATATCTTGATTAGCTTGCGAGGCGCGGCAGAGTGGCGTTCGGTCTGGACAAATTGGTGGATCTTCTGAAGGCGTCGGGTGAGCCGACGCGCTTTCGCTTGCTGGCGCTTCTTTCGGCCGGCGATCTGACTGTCACCGATCTTACCGAAATTCTCGGCCAGTCGCAGCCGCGCATCTCCCGTCACCTCAAGCTTCTGACGGAAGAGGGGCTGATCGAGCGTTATCAGGAAGGCGCCTGGGCCTATTTCCGCTTGCGGCAGGATGGTGAGCCTGCGGGCGTCGTCCAGCAGCTGCTTGGCGCTGCGTCGCCGTCTGACGCGGTTCTCCAGCGTGACAGCGAACGGCTTGCCACCGTCAAGCGGGTGCGGGCGGAGCGGGCGCAGGATTATTTCAGCCGCAACGCCTCCGCCTGGGACGAGCTGCGCCGCCTGCATGTCAGCGACGAGGCCGTGGAAGGCGCGCTCCTGAAGCTGGTGGGCACCACGCCGGTCGATTCGCTGCTCGACCTCGGTACGGGCACCGGCCGCATCCTGCAGCTTCTGAGCGGTATCTATCGCCGCGCAATCGGTGTGGATGCCAGCCGTGACATGCTCTCGGTGGCGCGTGCCAATCTCGACAAGGCGGGCGTGGTCAATGCATCCGTGCGCCATGGCGATATTCTCAACCTGCCGCTGGAAGGCCAGGATTTCGATCTGATCGTCATCCATCAGGTCCTGCATTTTCTCGACCAGCCGGAGATTGCGCTTTCCGAGGCCGCGCGCATGCTGCGCCCCGGCGGGCGGCTGATCGTTATCGATCTTGCGCCGCATTCCTTCGAATATCTGCGCGACGAGCATGCGCATGTGCGGCTCGGTTTCTCGCATCCGCTGATGGAAGAGTGGCTGAAGAAGGCCGGACTTTCTCTGGAGCGCGCTGTCGATCTTCATTCTGAAAAAGCGTCCGACGAAGCTCTGGATGTTACGATTTGGGTTGCCCGTGACCAGCGGCTGCTGATGGCAGACGATGTGGTGCAAGAGGCCGTTTTACTTGCTGCCGGGAGGGCATGATATGTTGAGGTCGGAAACCGCGCGCCGTGATGGCGATATCCGGTTGTCTTTCGAGTTTTTCCCGCCCAAGAATCCCGAGATGGAAACCCAACTCTGGGAAACGGTTGCCGAGCTGAAGAAATGGAACCCGGATTTCGTGTCCGTCACCTATGGCGCCGGCGGTTCCACCAAGGCGCCGACGCTGGATGCGGTGCGCCGGATGATCGGCGACAGCCATCTGGCGACCGCCGCGCATCTGACCTGCGTGGATGCCAGCCGTGAGGACGTGCATCAGGTCATTGAAGAATTTCGCAACGCCGGCGTTCGTCATTTCGTGGCGCTGCGCGGCGATCCCTCCACGGGCATCGGCACGGCCTACAAGCCGCATCCGGAAGGGTATGAGAACGCCGCCGCTCTGGTGAAGGGACTGCGTGAAATTGCCGATTTCGAGATTTCCGTGTCGGCCTATCCGGAAAAACACCCGGAAAGCGCAAGCGAAGCGGTCGATATCGATATGCTGAAGCGCAAGGCGGATAATGGCGCGACGCGGGCGCTGACGCAGTTCTTCTTCGATAATGACGTGTTCGAACGCTATATGGAGCGGGTGACGGCTGCGGGCATCACCATTCCGGTGGTTCCGGGCATCATGCCGATCCAGAACCTCACCCAGCTCAAGCGTTTCGCCGGCCGCTGCGGCACCAGCATTCCCGGTTTTCTGGATGAGCGTTTCGAAGGTTATGACGACGATCTGGAAGGTCGCGCCCGCGTGGCCGCGGAGGTTGCCGCCGAGCAAATCGCCGATCTGCAGCGGCGTGGCGTCAATGAATTCCATCTCTACACCATGAACCGCGCGCCGCTGGTCGATGCGGTGCTTGAAAATCTCGGGCTGGAGCGTCTGCGCCGCAGCGCCGCCTGATTTTACCATAGCGGATTACCGACATGAAAAAAGCGCAGGTCCCTCAGGGCCTGCGCTTTTTAAACTCGTGTCATCTACGGTTCTTCTCTGCGTTTGGTCTTCACGTCTCGTCAGATGAAAAGCATCATCGCTACGAACAAAAACGCCAAACCGACTGCCAAGGCATTGAGAGATTTTGTAAGTCCCATGGGTGCCTCCTCTTGTTGACAGGTTCGATAATATGACCGTTTTGTGGCAGTTGAAAAGCGGTTTTTGTGATGCAGTGCAGCACGTCTCTGAACGGCATAAAAAAGAAATTTCTGTAATTATTTGAAAATAAAAGATTATTTTCTTATCACGCAGTGCTTCATATGTTTAAAAAAAGTAAATGACCGGGGTGTTATCCCCAGTCATCAGGTCGAGATTAACGCTTTATGCCTTGATTCCGTCCGACAGATTAAGGGCCGGAAGGCGCCGTTAAGATTGCTTACAGCGCCTGCAGAAGTGCGGTCGAAGGCCAGCCATCGGCGGGCAGTCCGAGACGCTGCTGCTCCTTCTGGATGGCGACGCGGGTGCCGGAACCGAGAATACCATCCACCTTGCCGACATTGTGTCCGCGCGCTTCAAGCTTGGTCTGAAGCTCCTTCATGGTCGCATCATCGAAACCGGGCTCCGGGTTGCCCTTGTTGTAGACGGGAGAGCCCATGAGGCGGGTGGCGAAATAGGCGGCCGAGGTCGTGTAGATGAACGACTGGTTCCATTCGAGATAGATGTTGAAGTTCGGATAGGTGATGAAGGTCGGTCCCTTGCGTCCCTGCGGCATGATGAGGGCTGCGGGCAGGGTGGCGAAGTTTCTGTTGCCGTCGCGCGGGGTGACGCCCAGCGCGAACCAGTCACCCGCGGTCAGCGGACCGCCGAGGCCGGATTTTTCCCAGGGCAGGTTTTCCGGCAGCGAGACTTCCTGAATCCAGGGTTCGCCCTTCTTGAAACCGAGATGCTGGATGAACTTCGCAGCCGTCAGGATCGCATCCGGGGCGCTGCTCTTGACGTTGATGTGGCCGTCGCCATCCCCGTCGACGCCGAAGGCGATGATGTCCTTGGGCAGCATCTGCACCTGACCGATTTCACCGGCCCATGCGCCGGTATTGGTGGCGGGATCGAGATCGCCGTGCTGGACCATTTCGATCAGCGCCAGCAGCTGCGGGCGGAAGAGTTCCGGGCGGCGACAATCATGCGAGAGGGTCACCAGCGCGTTGCGGGTGTTGAAATCGCCCTGAACGGCGCCGAAATCCGTCTCCATGGCCCAGAAGGCGGCGATGACGCCGGCCGGAACACCGAATTCGTTTTCGGCGCGGGCGAAGGTGGAGGAGAGTTCCTGAAGTTTCTTGCGGCCGATATCCAGACGGGCCTGGCTGACGGTGCGCTGGGAGAATTCCAGGAAGGTCTGGCGGAAGACGCCCTGTGCACGGTCACGCGAGAGCACCTTCGGGTCGATCTGCGCGCCGGCAAGCGCCTTCTGGATCGCATCGGCCGGAATGCCCTTGGCAAGTGCGTCGGCTTTCACGCCTTCGAGAAATGCACCGAGGTCGCCGCCGCAGGCAACCTGCTTGGGATCGTCAGGCGCGGCCACTGGCGGTGTGGCGAGGGCGGAGCCGGTGGAAAGAAGCGACAAAGCGGCGGCAAAAACGATGCTGCGCGACCGGAACGTGGGCATGGGAATTTCCTCGATAGGTTGTTAGCCCGCTTTACCCATATGTTTGCGACAAAAAAACGGACCGAATGATCTGACGTTGCAGAACAACGCCGATTTTTCAAAAGTGTTGCTTCTTGGCCCTGTTATTTGGCGGAAGCAATCCATTTCCGCCAGTTTTTCTCCGTTCCGGCAAAGACATTGATGTCGGTCGGACCCTTCACGCCGGGCACGACGCCGGTTGCAGTATATTGCCAGAAGGCCCATTTGCGGTCTTCGTAAATCTTGGCCGGATGGGCGGCGACGGAGCGGACCCAGAAGTGGTAATCCTTGAACTGGCCGACGAGATTGTCGCGGTGAAAGTCGACCGAGGTATAGATGATCGGACGCTTGCCATAGTGGGCTTCGATGCGGTCTAGGAACCGCTGCATCTCGGCGCGAACGATGCCGGGTGCCGGGCGCGTCTTGCAGGTGGGCGAGGCCGGGTTCCATTCCACGTCGAGAACCGGGGGAAGGGTGACGGCCTCTTTCGGCACGTTGCGAATGAACCAGTCGGCCTGGGCGTCTGCTGTCGAACAGAAATAATAGAAGTGGTAGGGCGCGTGCAGAACATCTGCCGCCGCCGCGCTGCGCCAATGGTCGCCGAATTTGGGATCGATGCGGTCCGATCCCTCCGTCGCCTTGATGAAGACGAAGGACACGCCTGATTTGCGCACGGTCGGCCAGTCGACATCGCCATTCCATTTGGACACGTCGATGCCGTGCACCTCATGGCGGTGCGGGTTGTTCGTGCCGAAATCCTGCGGATCGGTATCGGAAAATTTCGGCTTGGAAACGGATGCGGTTTCCAGCAGGTCATAGCTGGTGGAGGTGCAGCCGCCGATCAACAGCAAAGCCGACAATAGTGCCGAAAAACGCAGCCGCATTGGAACCCTGATGATTATTGTTGCCCATCCCGCGGCCGCAAAACGGCGCGCCGTATCTCCCGATTTACCCATAACATGGTAAACAAATCGATATGGCAAGGGGGCGCGTGTCTTTTGCACCTCGCAAGCCGCTGGATTTCAAGCGATTTGCGGTTTTAGTACGGAGCTTCGGCTTGGAGGGAGCCTTCCGGGAATCAGGCGTCGGCCAATATGCGGTGAACCTTCGGCTGATGCGCTTCGGCAACTGGAAGCGTGATGACAGCCCGCCAGGCATAACCACGGGCGATTTCCTCGAATTCGAGATTACCGTCAAAACGGCCGGCCATATTGGCCAGAACATAGCGGAGATTGGCGCGGGGCGTGACGTGGAAACGGGTAAGCCAGGCTTGCAGAAGGGTGCGGAACCACTTCGGCAATTGTTCCTGCTGGCCGAAATCGACGATATGCAGCGAGCCGCCGGGTTTCAGCGCCGTGAGCGCCTGTTCGATCGCCTTTTCCCAGTCGGGTATCATCGACAGCGCATAGGGGATCATGACGCGGTCGAAGCCGTCGGGCTGGCCGAATTCGGAGGCGCGAAAAGCAGTGGCATCGGCCACCCGCAGAATGGGGCGTTCCGCCTTGCCGGCGAAATTTTCGGCTGCGGTCAGCAGCATTTCGGCGGAGATGTCGAGGCCGAACAGTCTCGCCTGCGGAAACTTGCGGCTGGCCAGCAGCAGGTTGCGGCCGGTGCCGCAGCCGACTTCCAGGAGCGTGCCGCCCTTCGGCACGTCGAGGCCGGAAATGGTCCGGTCACGGCCGAGAAGGTAATATTTGCGGGTGATATCGTAGATATGCCGCTGGTGGCGATACATGCGGTCCATCAGGCTCGCATGCGCGCTATCTGCAAGGCCCACATTCTCGCCGATGGTTTTCATGCCATAGCCCTCTGATAGATATGGAAGCCGCCGTAGATAGCCGAACGGTCCATGGCGTTGAGCTCATTGGAGCGCTCTTCGAGATAGACCCACTGGTTGCGGATATCGGGCGAAAGCCGGCCTTCGATGACGCTCTTTTCGGCCGCGGTGCGGAAAATGACGCGCGCACTGGGCGCGGCGGTGCGGCTGATCTGCGACCACAATTCGTTGAGCTGCGTGTCGGTCATCCAGTCCTGCGCATCGAGGAGGATATAACGGTCGACGGCGCTTGCCGGCTTTCTGGAGAGAAGCTCGGTATAGGTGGCGTGGTGAACCGCGACGCGGGCCGTGTTGTTGCGGATCGTCTCGTAATATTCCGGTTTGAGATAGGCGGGCAGCGCGCCCTCATGCGGTTCGGGATAACGGCGCGCAAAGGCCTGCCAGGCGAAATAATTGTCGCTGAGCGGGAAGTTGCAGGCGAGCTTTTCCAGCCGCTCCTTGAGCACAGATGCAACCGTGCCATTTGCGGAAAGGCTGGCCAACTCGTCATATTGGCGAGGCGGAATGCCGAGGCCGAACAGCGAGCTTTTGCGCTTCGTCAGCCATCGCACCACCGGCTTGTCGAACAACGGCGCCACCTTGCTGTCGAAAAACTGGCGCTGTTCGTCCAGCGTGCGGGTCTTGGCCATTTCGGTGAGCTTTACGCCGTGCAGCCGGGCCATGAGATGGCCGGCGCCGATGAAGCGGCCGAGCAGGCCGGTGCGATAGATATTCCTGTCGAAGACAGCGATGCGGCGGCGGCCGGAAAGGGTGCGCTTCGACCAGTAAGCCTTGGTCGTGGCGTCGAGATGCTCGGCGATGAAGCGGTCGTAACCGCGGCTGTTGCTGCGCGTATTGGCGCGGCCGAAGTGGCGCACCACGTCCTGATGGGCGGGCAGATGGCGGAAGGCGGCGAGCTTCAGCTTGTTCAGCGCGATGTGGTGCGGGTTGAGGTCCACGACATCGATGCTGGCCGGATTGCGGGAGAGATAGGCCAGCATGTTGCAGCCGCCCGAGCCGATGGTGACGATGCGGTGACCTTCGCCGAGCTCCATCGCTTCCATGTCGATTTCCGGGTCTTCCCATATCTGCGGATAGACGAGGCCGGAAAAGAGGACGCCGAAGAAGCGCTCGGACAGACCGCTTTTGGAGAGTGCCTTGTGCTGGAGCAATGCGGACTTCAGTTTCGTGTTCTTGCTGAAGCCGGTCTTGGGTGCCGCACTCGTCATATGTTCACCTCTCAGTCGATTGAGAGGCGTCTACAGCCGTGACACTACAATTTGATGACAGGGGCTGTGGGCAAAGGCGGGGAATAGGGGTGTCGGTGGAAAACCAGCCCGCGCCGCCCAATCAGGATGATAAAATGAAAACACCCGGCGGCTTAAGAAAAGCCGCTCCGTTGCATTCGCATAACAGAGCCGGAGGCAATCACTTGCGCAAAACGTGCAGCATGCCCTTGCGCTTGGCGTCGTAGTAATAGCCACGCGCATAAAGCCGGACGGCGTTGTCGCGGTCGTTGCCGGCCACAACCCATGCGCCGCGCAGATATTTGACGGCGTATTTGAGGTTGGTTTCCGCATCGAAAAGGCCGGAGGCGGGGCCATCGAAGCCCATGGAGCGGGCCGTGGCGTGGCGGATCTGCATCAGGCCGAAATTGCCGCTGCTATAGGCGCCGGGGTTATATCGGCTCTCGCGCTGCACGACGCGGTGAACCAGATCTTCCGGCACATCATACATGGTGGCGTATTTGGTAATAAGGCCGCTCAGCTTTTCGCGTCCGGCCGGCGCGGAATTGAGCGGCGCCGTCATCGATTCGTTCTGGCGGATGGCGGCCAGCGCGGCATTGGTGGGGCCGGCGGCATAGGCTAGAACCGTGCTGTCCGGCTTCGGCAGCGGAATGACTTTGCGTTCCGCCGTCAGTTCGGTGCCGATGGAGGGCGAGCCGGGCGGCGGCGGTGCGGGCGGGAAGCTGCCCTTGACGGCAACCACCTGCGGCAGATCGGCGGCGGCATTATGGGCAGCCGGCTTGGCCGCCACGTCAGCCGTTTCGATGGCTGCGGCCGCCGGAGTGGCGCTTGTCGGTGCCAGCGCCGTGGCCGTGGTCGGCGCAGATGTCGTCACACCAGCTTGGGCGACCTCGTTCTGCTGCGGCTGCATCTGGGCGGCGATGGCTGCGGCTGCAGCAATTTCGGAAGCCGGCGGCAGCGCCACGCGTCCGCCCTTGACGGCGACTGCGGTGGGAAGTGCTGCAAGCTGGGAAGGGGTTGCGGTTTCGGCGGTCTGCACCGTTGCTGCTGCTACCGGGGTCGCGCCCGCTGCTGCTTCGGCCGTTGCCGGCTGCGCCGATGTCTGCGCAGGAGTGGTCGCGGGATTGACTGTTGCGATCTTCGGGCCGTTCGGCCCTTCCTTGGCGGTATATTCGACGCTGGTGCATGCGCTCAATGCCAGTGCCAGACCCACGGTGGAAGACAGAAGAAGTGCACTTCTTCCGCGGAATTTTCCCGAATTTCGCATGTTGCCGCCTTCGTTATGCCTGTCTTTCGATACCCCCGCGTCGAGCGAAGCAGGCAGTGTCCCGTCGCGCCTTCATTAACCTATTGTAAGGATAGCGGCAAGCCGGGACGTTTCTCCCCGGCTTTCGGGCGGTTTTTCAGGCCGCGATGCGCCTGTATCCGGCGCTGACGGCGCGGCCGGAAATGAAGTGGGTGCGGTATTTAGGCCGGATTTTTTTATCGCCCGACATGCGGCGCACCATCGCCAGAGTAGGCCCGGCAAACAGCGCCTGCGCGGTCAGAATCACCAGCGCCAGAAGCAGGATGGCGGCCTGCGCCATGGCAAGCGTTTCAATTGCTTTGCCGGAGGCGGACACGAATTGCGGCAGCAACGCCAGAAAGAAAGCGAAGTAGCGCGGGCGCAGGGCGGCAATAGCGTAACAATCGCGGAAAATACCGCTCCAGGATTTGCCCGGCAGGTTGTCATTATCGGCATTGGCGGCCTGGGCGGCCGGCGTGGCGAAGGTCCACAGGAGGAACAGCATCAGCCAGCCGATGCCGGCCCATTGCACGATTTCCACGAAGGATTGCGGCAGCCAGGCGAGACCGGCCACCGGAATGGCGGAAATCGTCATGGCCGTGACAATGCCGAGCGCGCCGCCGATGACGGAGGCGAAGACCGTCTTTTTGCCGCGAATGGCGGCATAGGAGGCGACAGAAAATACAAGGGGAGAGGGGAGTGCGAACACAACGGCACATGCTGCACAAAAAATCAGCCAGGCCTGTCCAGACATTCTCTTCCTCCTTGCCCTCCCTGTCGCCGTATTATTTTAGCCTATCGTAAAATCAGGCCGCTGTGAACGGCTGACCGACGTGTTCCATCACTTCGGTAAACCATTTTGCAGAGAGGTCGAAATGCTTTCCGCCCTTGATACGCGGAAACTCGATGGTCCGCAATTTGCCATTCTGGTCTTCGTCATGGCCGGTGACGCCGGAGACCTTGTTGAGCGCGCTTTCTACGGCGAGATCGACCATGCCCTGAATGAGGCGCAGGTCGTCGCCATTGGCGGCGGCGGAGCGGGCGAAATAGCCTGATTTCTGCACCATGGAGCGTTCCGCACCGATGAGGCTGGCAAACTGCTTCTGGAACCAGCCACCGACATTGATGGTGTCGATCTTCACATGGCCGAAAGCGTCGCGCTTGACGGCCTCGCCGGAGGCTTCGCGTTCGGCGACGATGGAATCGAGGCCCGCACCTTCGGAAACGAACAGCGTGACATAGCCGTTCCTGTCCATGATTTCCTTCAATCGCTCGGCTTCCGCCTCGATGTCGAAGGCCATTTCCGGCAGGTAGATGCCGTCGATGTTCTTCATCTGCGTGTTCATCATCAGGCCTTCGACATATTCATTGCCGCTGGTCTTCTGGATATAGGCGCGGGCGGTGGCGGCCGTCAGCCAGCCGCAATGGCGGCCCATGACTTCGTGAATGACGAAGGTTTTCGGCGCTGCGCTCTGTTCGTTGCTGACATTGTCGAAGAAGGAGGCGCCGACTTCGGCTGCCGTCCAGGCGCCGAGCGACTGCTTGATCGGCACAACGTCGTTATCCACCGTCTTCGGCAGGCCGACAACGGTGAGATTGTAGCCGTTGGCGCCGAGATAGGCGGCAAGGTCCGCAGCCGTCGTGTTGGTGTCGTCACCGCCGATGGTGTGGAGAATGGTGATGCCGTCAGCCGCCAGCCGGTCAGCCGCGACGCGCAGCGGATTGTCGCCTTCCTTGACCAGACCGCGCTTGGCGCAATCGGCTGCGTTGGTGAGCTTGACGCGGCTGTTGCCGATCGGCGAGCCGCCGTATCGGTGCAGCAGATGCGCCTTTTCCCGCATATCCCTGGTGATCTCGATACGGTCACCCAGAAGCACGCCCTGATAACCCGAGCGGTAAGCGATGATGTCGATCTCGGGCGCGATGTCGCTGTAACGCTCGATCAGGCCGCCCACGGCCGAAGAGAGACAGGGCGCAAGGCCACCCGCGGTCAGCATTGCGACTTTCTGTTTGGCCATCATGGCTCTCCTTTTCACATATACCCAAAGACATGTCTGGCAAATGGATGCGACAGCCGCGTGTAGGTGTAAAGTGAATTTATAAAGAAAAACGCCGATTTCTCGCGGTTTTTCAGCGGCTTGAGCAAAGTGGCGGAATATAATCGTTTCAATCGGCATAGCCGGTGGCCGGCTTCCCGCCATCTGTGGAAAACTGTGGCGTCATCGTCTGGCGCGCTCTTGTTCCTGAAGCAAAACTGTCGCAAAGATGAATAAAAGTTAATGCCGCCGGCCCGCTGGACATATTGCATTCGCGGCAATATCCCGTCATGCTTGTCGCATGATGTTCGATTTCGCCTGTCTGCAAATTTCATCCCTGTGGGAACGGCTGCTCGGCGCAATCGGCGACGCGGCAGGCGGTGCGCTCGGGCGCGTCGTGGAAGCCATCCGCACCCTTTTCGAGGGTGATCCGGAGACGCGCCGCAAGGTTTCCTTTTCCGTGGCCATCATCGCGCTTTCCGCCAAGATGGCGAAGGCCGACGGTGTCGTCAACGATGCCGAAGTGTGCGCCTTCCGGCAGATCTTCGATTTTCCGGAAGAAGAAGCCAAGAACGTTGCCCGTCTTTATAATCTCGCCCGTCAGGACGTTGCCGGTTACGAGGCCTATGCGGAGCGGCTTGCCGGTCTTTGCGGCTCCGGGCACGCCAATTGCGAGATGCTGGAAAGCGTCATCGACGGCCTGTTCCACATCGCCAAGGCCGATGGGCTGATCCATGAGCGGGAACTGGCCTTCCTCGGCCGGATCGCGGAAATCTTCCGCATCACCGAAGATCACTTCGAAACGATCATGGCGCGGCATGTCCATATGGACGGGCGCGACCCCTATCGTGTGCTCGGCGTTTCGCCTTCCGACGATTTTTCCGATATTCGCCGGCGTTATCGTTCGCTGGTTGCCGAACACCATCCTGACAAGCTCATCGCACGCGGCGTTCCCATGGAATTGCATGCGGCCGCGAATGAGCGTATGGCGGCGCTTAACGCCGCCTATGCGGCCATCGAGAAAGAACGCCGCGTCGCATGAGTGAATGTCTGCCGGATTTTACCCCGGATTTCGGGGGCGCAGCCGTTGCGCCTTCGCCTAACCATGGCGAAAGGCTGGGTGTGGCCGGCCCCGATATTATTCTGCTGCATTATACCGGCATGACGACGGCCGACGGCGCGCTGTCGTGGCTCTGCAATCCGGAAAGCCAGGTTTCCAGCCATTATTTCGTCTTCGAAGACGGGCGCGTCATTCAGCTCGTGCCGGAAGCCCGCCGTGCCTGGCACGCGGGCAAAAGCATCTGGGCGGGGGATCAAGACATCAATTCCCGCTCCATCGGCATCGAGATCGCCAATCAGGGCCATCCCGGCGGCCTGCCGGAATTTCCGAAGAAACAGGTGCAAGCCGTCATCGAATTGTGTCGCGATTGCGGCCAGCGCTGGTCTATCGCCCCTGAAAGGGTGCTGGCGCACTCGGATGTCGCGCCGATCCGCAAGGTCGATCCGGGTGAAAAATTCCCGTGGGACATCCTGTCGCAGCACGGTGTCGGCCATTGGGTGGAGCCTGCGCCGATCCGTGGCGGGCGTTTTTTCCAGCGCGGCGATCATGGCCAACCGGTCGAAGCGCTACAGTCGATGCTGTCCATCTATGGTTATGGCGTTGAAATTACAGGCGCTTATTGCGAGAAAACCGAAGGCGCCGTGGCTGCCTTCCAGCGGCATTTCCGTCCCGCTCTGGTGGATGGCATCGCGGATTTCTCCACCATCGACACGTTGCATCGGCTGATCGCCAGCCTGCCGAGATTTTCGGCCGCCTGAACGCGGATTCTGGAAAAACGTTCCCGGTTTTCTTGCTGCTCAAGTCGCTTTTTTTACCGTGCCACAGTTAATCCGCATTGAGGAAGTTTAAGAACGGCACTGCATGCGGTGTCGTTCTTCAGGGGAACCTGCCGTCAATATCAATCAAGGAGACCGGACAGCGGAAGGTCGTGATCGACTTTCCGGGCGCAGATTAATTGTGCCGCTTCATTGTTTCTGTCATCCGATCTGGAGACTTTTTCTACATATGAACAGGGTTGTTGTTGCTGTCGTGGCGGGCGTTGTTATGCTCGCTTCGCAGGCGGGGATTGCTTTTGCCAAAGACGAGGACGTCAAGACCAAAACCGTGACGCTGGAGACCTTCTTCCGCAAGCCCGGTTATCCCATTCCCGAAAAGAGCCTGCCTTCCTCGCTCAGGAACGATTATTCCGATCTGATCGTCAAATATGCCAAGCGTTACGGCGTTCCCACCAATCTGGCGCATGCCGTGGTTTCGGTGGAAAGCAAGTTCAATCCGAAAGCCCGCGGCAGCGCAGGCGAGGTCGGGCTGATGCAGATCAAGCCGGCGACGGCGCGGATGATGGGCTATCGCGGTACGACCAAGGCGCTCTACGATCCCGAGACCAATATTCGCTGGGGCATGCAATATCTGGCGACGGCGCATCAGCTTGGCGGCGGCCAGGTGTGCAGCACGATCCTGCGTTACAATGCAGGCCATGGCGCCACCCGGATGAACCCGGTCTCCAAGCGTTATTGCGGCAAGGTGCAGGCGCTGCTGGCCGGCTGAGGCCGCCATCGTTCGTCTGCGAAATTGCGAAAAGCGATTCCGGTTCGGTCCGGCATGCTGTAGTCAGAAGCAAATCTGATACGGAGCATGACATGCCGGATTTCAAATATATCGTCGTCGGGGCCGGGATGATGGGAGCGGCTGCGGCGCGGCATCTCTCAGTGCAAACGGATGGCGTGGCGCTGATCGGCCCGGACGAGCCCACCGATCGCAAGACCCATCAGGGTGTGTTTTCGAGCCATTACGACGAAGCGCGCATTACCCGCGGTTTTGATGGCGATCCGGTCTGGGCGGAACTCGCGCAGCGCTCCATCCGCCGTTATGCGGAGATCGAGGCCAAAAGCGGCATCCGCTTTTTCACGGAAGCGGGCTGCCTGTTTACCGGAAACGGCAGGGGGCTTGCGGGGGACTATGTCTCGCGCGCGCTTGCATCGGCCGACCGTCTCGGCCTCGGTGTGGAGACACTCGGCGCTGATGCGCTGGCTGGCCGGTTTCCGATGTTCTCCCTGCCGGCCGACCATAGCGGTTATTTCGAGGCGCAATATGCCGGCCACGTCAATCCGCGCGCCCTGGTGAAGGCGCAATGCACGATTGCCATCGCGCAGGGCGCGCGGCTTGTGCGCCAGACGGCGGCGTATATTCGCGATACTTCCCATGGCGTCGAGGTTTCGACTCGGGAAGGGGCGGTTCATACGGCTGAAAAGGTCATCGTAGCGGCCGGCGGTTTCACCAACATTTCCGAGCTTCTGCCTTCTCCGGTCGATATGGCGGCCACGGGCCGCACCATCGTCTTTTTTGAGCTGGATGAGGCGCGGCAGGCGCTGTTCGGTGCGATGCCCTCCACCATCGTACTGGCGGAGACCGAGGACGACATCGTCTATATCCTGCCGCCGGTGCGTTATCCCGATGGCAAGGTCTATCTGAAGATCGGCGGCGAGAGCGAAAAGGGCAGGCTTGAAACGCTCACCGACGCAGTGGACTGGTTCCATTCGGACGGCACGCCGGGTGAGGTTGAGTTTCTGAAAAAGCGGGCGCTCTCCTTGATGCCGGAGCTTGCGGGCTGCCCGGTCACCTCAGGCTCCTGTGTCGCCTCCATTACCCGCAGCGGCTATCCCTATATTGGCTATACGCAATCCTCCAATATCGCGGTTCTGACCGGCGGCAATTTCGTCTCCGCCAAGTCTTCGGACGAAATCGGCCGGCTGGGCGCCATTCTGCTTTTGAACGGTCAGTTGACCGAGGATGAATTCGCCGCCGAAATGTCGCCGGTTTTCGTCTGACATTCGGGGACGAAGCAGCTACAAGGTTGTGACGGAAATGAGCGGGTGAAGAGGGCGGCATGTCGGGACATTTCAGATACATCGTTGTGGGTCGCGGCATGATGGGGGCCGCTGCCGCCCGCCATCTGGCTGAAACGGTGGATGGCGTCGCGCTGATCGGCCCCGGCGAACCTGCCGACATCAAATCGCATCAGGGAGTCTTCGCCAGCCATTATGACGAGGCGCGGATTACCCGCACCATCGACGGCGATGCCGACTGGGCGCTGCTCGCCAACCGCTCGATAGCGCGTTACGCCGATATTGCCGCACGAAGCGGTGTTGAATTTTATGCACCCGTCGGCTGCCTGATGGTGGGGCCCGAACGGGGCGGCGCTAATCCTTTTGTCGACGATGTCCGCAAGGCGGCGGCGCGGCTCGGGGTTTCGACGGAACTGCTGGACGGGGAAGGCCTCGAAAGCCGCTTTCCCTATTTCTCCTTCGAGCCGGGTTGCGAGGGCGTGTTCGAAAGGGACAATGCCGGATACGTCAATCCGCGTGGGCTGGTGCAGGCGCAGGCCATTTTGGCGGAAATGGCGGGCGTTACGCTTGTCGACGATATCGTCGTCTCGACGCGCGAAGAGGATGGTCGCGCGCGGGTGGAGACGGCCTCGGGCGCGGTTTATACGGCAGACCGGGTGCTGGTGGCGGCCGGCGGCTTCTCGATCACGAAAGATCTGCTGCCGCAGCCGGTGGCCCTCGATGTCTATGCACGCACCGTCGCTTTTTTCGAGGTAGATGAGGGCGATCTGGATCAATATGCGGACATGCCGTCGCTGATCTATGAGCCGCGAGACACGACGAAACATATCTATCTTCTGCCGCCGGTGCGTTATCCCGATGGCAAATTCTACCTGAAGATCGGTGGCGATCCCGACGACAAGAGGCTCGGCAGCGACCCGGAAATCCGGGAATGGTTCCGCTCCGGCGGACGCGAAAGCGTGCGTGATCATCTCTCTGAGATCGTCGGATCGCTGCTGCCTTCCATCGATCTCTCGCGTGTCTCGATGGCCGCCTGCGTCGTCTCCAAAACGCAAAGCGGTTATCCGGCCATCGGCTTCACCGCCTCGCCGAAGATTGCGGTTCTGACCGGCGGCAATGGTACGGCGGCCAAGAGTTCCGATGAGATCGGACGGCTCGGTGCTCTGCTGCTGCGGGACGGAGAAATCGCCGACGGCGCCTTTTCGACGGATTTCAAGCCGGCATTTCTTTGATCCTTGCCTGCGCTTTTCGGTGGCTTTCGCCTCGGAACATGGTTATGCAGCCCATGCCAGTTGGCCGGGCAGCCGCGCTTTACCAATGTCGAAAGACGGTAAGGTGAGGAAAGTCCGGGCTCCACGGAAATACGGTGCCGGATAACGTCCGGCGGGGGCGACCCCAGGGAAAGTGCCACAGAGAGCAAACCGCCATGCATCGCATGGTAAGGGTGAAAGGGTGGGGTAAGAGCCCACCGCGCTTCTGGTAACAGCGGCGGCAAGGTAAACCCCACCGGGAGCAAGACCGAATAGGGATGACACGGGGCGGGCGAAAGCCCGTTCACAGCCGGTTTCCGGGCCCGTCATCCGGGTGGGTTGCGCGAGGCGGCATGCAAATGCCGTCCCAGATGAATGGCTGCCACGTTCCGGGTCAAACCGGGGCCATACAGAACCCGGCTTACAGGCCAACTGGCAAATTTTCCTCAATCTTGCGGCGGCTCGTGTATGCCGCTTCCCCCATGAATAATCAGGAATGTGTATGATTAAATCATACCGTGTGATACAAGGGGAATGAAAGGCGAAAACCATGCGCACCACCCAAGCTTTCAGCATCACACTCCCCCTGGAAATGGCGGAAATGGTCAAGGCAAAGGTCGCTTCCGGCGAATATGCGACGGAGAGCGAGGTTATCCGTGATGGCCTTCGCACCCTGGCAGCCCGCGATGCGGCCGTGGAGCGGTGGTTGCAGGAAGAAGTGACATCCGCATACGATGCTCACAAAGCAGACCCGGGCAGGGCCAAGCCTCTCAATGAAGGTTTGGCTGAGGTCAGGGCGCGTATTGCCAAGGGTGAGGGGCGCACATAGCTCCCACCTCTCGGAAACCCTTTATCTATTTATATTTATGCAATTCGTAATGCCAAGTTGCCGCATGTTTTTGCTGGAAACGCTTTTAAATGAAGTATTACGTTGTGCGCCTGTCACCCGAAGCGCAGGCTGATCTGGTGCATATCCATCAAAATATCGCCAGTAAATCAGGGTCGTCCGCTGTCGCAGATCGGTACATTGATCGCATCGGCATATTTCTTTCAACTTTGAATGTCTTTCCCGAACGTGGCACCGTGCGTAACGAACTGCGTGTGGGACTCCGCATAATCGGTTTTGAACGCAGCGTCAGTGTCGCTTTTGTGGTGGAGCAGGACGATGTGGTTGTTCTGCGTCTTCTGGCTAAAGGCCAGGAGTTTGATGAGGAAGCACTGCGCCCTGAGAATGCGGATATAGAGCGCAGCGAAGGAAGCCATCGTGACTGAGCTTCTCGTCGATTCCATTATTTTCTGACGTTGACGGCCTGACCCGTCTGCCCGTGAAGCCGGATAATGCGGCCATTTCCTTATTTTAACAAAGAAAAACAGCGCTTTTACCGCATCGTCCCGTGCCGTGAAAGCGCTTCGTCGCGCGCCCCGGTAAACCATTCGTTAAACTTAACGGCTTATGAATTTCCGATGCGAAGTCGGTATCGTGCCGGCTTCTCCCATTGACGCCCATAGTGTCCCATGATATCCCAAATGCACACCACATTGGGTCGTGTTTTTGACCCGCAATCGCTGAAACGAGTGAGGAGCCTACGAGGGGCTGCTGCAGGGCACGTCGCCCTGGCGCTTGGCGATGTGTCGTGCGTACCGGTGTCGGCTGCGGAGCGGATGAATCGCTTTGCGGCATGCGGTTTTGGCGAGTTGAGTAATGGACCGCTTTTTATCGAACGTGACGAACAGGATCGACGCCAAGGGGCGCGTTTCGGTTCCGTCTCCGTTTCGTTCGGTGCTGGTCAGGCGCGGCATTCAGGAGCTTTATTGTCTTCAGGATTTCGCCTTTCCGGCAATCAGTGTCGGCGGTCCGGATTTGCTGGAGCGCTACGAGCGGCAGATTGCGTCGATGGATGCCTTCTCGCCCGAGGCGAACGCGATGTCGCTGCTGGTTCACGGCGGCGGCGTTTTCATGAAGCTCGACCAGGAAGGTCGATTGATGGTGACGGATTTCGTGCGGGAATTCACCGGCATATCCACCGAGGTCACCTTCGTCGGACGGGCGGATCATTTTCAGCTTTGGCAACCGAATGCGTTTTTGGCGGCGCAGGCGGAAGCAAGAGCGGGGCGCGGTTTTTCGGCTGCTCGCCCCGCCTAGGACGGGGACACGGAATGGCGGCGAATTCTGGCGGACGATCTTCTGATGCCGATGGCGGACCTCAGCGTCACATCCCGGTCCTGCTTCGCGAAGTCATTGCCGCGCTGGAGCCATCATCCGGCAAGATAATTCTCGACGGCACGTTCGGCGCCGGCGGCTACACCCAGGCCATTCTCGATCAGGGCGCCGACGTCATCGCGCTCGACCGCGATCCGACCGCTATCGCCGGCGGTCAGGCGATGGTTGCCGCCAATGGCGGCCGGTTGAGCCTCATCCAATCGCAATTCTCCGATCTCGCGAAACATGCCCCGCAAGGCGGGCTCGATGGCGTCGTGCTGGATATCGGCGTTTCCTCCATGCAGATCGACGAGGCCGAGCGCGGTTTTTCCTTCCAGAAAAATGGCCCTCTCGACATGCGCATGTCGGGTTCCGGCGTTTCGGCGGCCGACGTCGTCAATCGTGCGAAGGTCAGCGATCTGATCCGCATCTTCGGTTTTCTCGGTGAAGAAAAGCAGCCGGGCCGCATCGCCCGCGCCATAGAGAAGAAGAGGGCGGAAGAGCCGTTCCGCACCACCCGCGATTTGGCCGGCCTCATCGAAATCGTCACGCCGCGTAAGGCCAAAGACAAGATTCATCCCGCAACGCGGGTGTTTCAGGCGCTGCGCGTTTTCGTCAATGACGAGCTGGGCGAGCTGGCGCAGGCGCTTTTTGCCGCCGAGCAGGTTTTGAAACCCGGCGGCCGGCTGGTCGTCGTCACCTTCCATTCGCTGGAAGACCGTATCGTCAAGAAATTCTTCTCCGACCGTTCGGGCAAGGCCGCCGGTTCCCGGCATCTGCCGATGGTGGAGGACAAGCCCGCCATTTTCGATAACATCGGAAAGTCGATGATCGCCGCCAGCGATGAGGAGGCGGAGTTCAATCCCCGTGCCCGATCCGCCAAATTGCGGGCCGGTCTGCGCACGACCGCACCGGCGCGCGCGGCGGATTATTCGATCTTCGAGCTTCCCGATCTCGCCAGCCTTGAAAAGATGGGAGGCTGATATGCTGCGCACTTTCGATGTCATCTTGATGGGTGTGATGGTCGCCGCGGCCGTCGTGACCTATTCGATCAAGCACAAGGCCGATCTGAAGCTTGAGGAGGTCCGCAAGCTGGAGGCCGAGATCAAGCTTGAGAAGGATACGATCGATCTTTTGAGGGCCGACTGGGCGCTCCTGACGCAGCCGAACCGTCTGCACCGTCTCGTGAATGCCTATCAGGACGAGCTTGGCCTTTCGCCGACGCTGCCGACGCAGCTGGCGCAGCCGCGCGAGCTGCCCATGCTGCGCTCGCAACTGCCGCAGCCGCCCGAACCGGAAGGCATGAGCGTCGAGGATGTCATTGCCGCCGCCGTCAACGGCTCCAAGCCGGGTGCGACGCTTGGTGCGGCCACCAAAAAGAAATCACCGCCGGCGGGCCAGATTGCCGTCAACGGCACTCCGGTTCCGACACCCCGGGCGCGTGTTTCCCGTCCAACAGCGGCTCCGGCCGTCTCCGCCGTCGCGGGCGATGAAACCGACGACATGGATGACACGATAACAGGATCGGTGAACCGCTAATGTCTTTTCTCTCCCGCGTCATGGTTTTGAAGAGCAAGGCTCATTTTTCCGCCAGCACCACCGGCGTCTACACCGATCATGCGGCCTTTGAGGGCGCCCGCAAGAAGCGCGCCGCCCAGGCGAAAAGCCGCGTCGGCCTGATCATTTTCGGTTTCGTCGCCTTTTACGCCGTCGTTGGCGGGCGTCTCGTGCAATATGGCATGGCCGAGCAGGAAACGGTATCGAGCATCGCACCCGCCGACCGCTTGATGGCGTCCCGCCCCGATCTTCTCGACCGCAATGGCGAGGTTCTGGCCACCGATATTCGCACCGTCTCGCTTTTCGCCGAACCGCATCGCATCGTCGATATCGATGAGGCTATCGAGAAGCTGCGGACGGTTCTGCCGGATCTCGACCAGCGCAGCACCTATCAGAAGCTTTCCTCCAATTCGCGCTTCCAGTGGCTGCGCCGCCAGCTGACGCCGAAGCAGCAGAGCCAGATTCTGGCGCTCGGCATTCCAGGCGTCGGCTTCCGTCCGGAAAAGCGCCGCTTTTATCCCGGCGGGCCGACCGCTGCGCATGTCGTCGGTCACGTCAATATCGACAATCGCGGCGTTGCCGGCATGGAACGTTACGTCGACAGCCAGGGCCTTGCCGATCTGACCGCGCTTGGCATGACCAGCGACCAGCCGCTGGAGCCGGTGAAGCTTTCCATCGATTTGCGCGTGCAGTCCATTGTCCGCGAAGTCGTGACCTCGGCCATCACCAAGTTCCAGGCAATCGGCGCCGGCGCGGTGGTTCTGGATGTGCATACCGGCGAAGTCCTCGCCATGGCCTCCGTGCCGGATTACGATCCTAACAATCCGGCCGAAGGCGCCAAGGAAGGCTGGCTCAACCGCATGTCGAACGGCACGTTCGAAATGGGGTCCACCTTCAAATCCTTCACCATCGCCATGGGTCTCGATTCGGGCCGCGTCCGTCTCGGCGATACCTTCGATGCGCGTTATCCGATCCGCATCGGCGGTTTCACCATCAAGGACTTCCACGGCAAGGGCCGGATGCTGTCGGTGCCGGAAATCTTCCAGTATTCGTCGAACATCGGTACTGCCAAGATTGCCGATACGGTGGGAACGGAAGGCCACAAGGAATTCCTCACCCGGCTTGGCCTTTTGACCCGCATGCAGACCGAACTGCCGGAAGTGGCGCTGCCGTCGCAGCCGCGCGAATGGAAGAAGATCAACTCGATTACCATTTCCTTCGGCCACGGTGTTTCCACGACACCGTTGCAGACGGCGGTTGCCGGCGCTGCACTCGTCAATGGCGGCAAACTGATCGAACCGACTTTCCTGCCGCGTACCCGCGAACAGGCCGATCAGGTGGCTAAGCAGGTTCTGAAACCGGGCGCCAGCAAGGACATGCGTTTCCTGTTCGAGTGGAACGGGGTCAACGGTTCCGGCCGCAACGCGCGCGTCGATGGTTTCAACGTCGGCGGCAAGACCGGCACGGCCGACAAGGTCGTCAACGGACGTTACGTGCACGACAAGAACTTCAACGCCTTCCTCTCGGCCTTCCCAATGGACGATCCGCAATATGTCGTGCTGTCCTTCATCGACGAGCCGAAGACGGACAAGGGTAATGGCGCGGCACTCGCCGGCACATCCGCAGCGCCGATGGTGCGCGATATCATTACCCGCACGGCGGCGGTGCTGGGCGTGAAGCCGAAGTTCGGCAAGGATGGCTCGGCCTTGCTCGTGTCTTATTGATTGTTAGCTTATGATGTTCCGGCGATTCGCGCCGGGGGGACAAGACGGACACAGTCGATGAATTTGCGAGATATATCCGGAAATGCGTTTCCGGAATTGAAAGAATTGCTCCTGTCTGAGATCGGGGCGATCGAAATCGGGGGGATCACCGCAGACAGCCGCAAGGCTGCGCCGGGCAGCCTGTTTGTGGCGGTTGCGGGCACCAAGGCGGATGGCGCGGCCTATGTGAAGGACGCGGTTGCCAAGGGCGCGGTCGCCATCGTTTCCGGACACGCGGTGGATGCCGATGTGCCGGTGCTTTCGGTCACCGATCCACGCCTTTATCTCTCCCTTGCCGCTTCCCGTTTTTATGGAAAACAGCCGGAAACCATGGTCGCCGTCACCGGTACTGCGGGAAAAACGTCCGTTGCTTCCTTCGTTCGGCAAATCTGGGCTTTCGCCGGCCATGCCGCCGCACAGATCGGCACGACAGGTGTGATTGCACCCGGCCGCGAGGATTACGGCGCGCTCACCACGCCCGATCCGGTGACGCTGCATGCGCTTCTGGCCGAACTTGCGGCGGAAGGCGTGACGCATGCGGCGATGGAAGCTTCCAGCCACGGTCTTGACCAGCGCCGCCTCGATGGCGTCCACCTTTCTGCCGCCGGCTTCACCAATCTTGGCCGCGATCACATGGATTACCATCCGACCGTCGAGGACTATATGGCCGCGAAGATGCGGCTCTTCGATACGCTGATGGAAAAGGGCGCTCCCGCCGTGATCTTAGCTGACGACCCGTGGTCGGAAAAGGCGATCCGGGCGGCGCGCGAAGCCGGTCTCGATGTCCGCACCGTTGGACGGAACGGTCAGTATCTCACTTTGAAGCGCGTCGAGCATTTTCGCCACAAGCAGATGATCGAAGTGCATCATGATGGCGTGATCTATGAAGTCGATATCCCGCTGGCGGGTGATTTCCAGGTAGCCAATGCGCTTGTTGCCGCCGGCCTTGCCATGTCGACGGGTGTTCCCGCCGCAACGGCTTTGAAGGCGCTCGAAAAGTTGATCGGCGCCGCCGGCCGTCTGGAACTGGTAGGCCAGACGAAAAACGGCGCGCTTGCCTATGTGGATTATGCCCACAAGCCGGATGCGCTGGAAAATGTGCTGACCTCCGTTCGGCCCTTCACCTCGGGCCGAATCATCACCGTCTTCGGCTGCGGCGGCGACCGCGACAAGGGCAAGCGCCCGATCATGGGCGAGGTTGCGACGCGGCTTTCCGACATCGTTATCGTCACCGACGACAATCCGCGTTCGGAAGATGCTGCAACGATCCGTTCCGAAGTCATGGCGGCAGCGCCCGGCGCTTTGGAAATCGGCGACAGGGCGGACGCTATCCGCCATGCGGTGTCGCTGCTTTCGCATGGCGATACGCTGATCGTTGCAGGCAAGGGGCATGAAGAGGGGCAGATCGTCGGTTCGGTAACGCTGCCGTTTTCCGATCATGAACAGGTGCGCGCTGCACTGGCAGGGCTGGAAGGATCGAAGATTTGAGCTGGTTATGGACAGTCGCCGACATGATCGCCATCACGGCAGGACGACCCGTGGGCAACCTGCCGACCGGAATCACCGGCATTTCCATCGACAGCCGGACGGTCAAGCCAGGCGAAGCGTTCTTCGCCATCAAGGGCGACCGGGTGGACGGTCATGATTACACCAGCTTCGCCGTTGCGAACGGGGCGGGGCTTCTGGTCGTTGCGGAGGCCAAGCTGCCGGCGCTCGGCCGCCTGACCGTGCCGATGATCGTGGTGGAAGATGTGCTTGCCGCACTCGGCAAGCTCGCCATCGCGGCGCGTGAAAGAACGTCGGCGCGCATCATTGCGGTGACCGGTTCGGTCGGCAAGACCACGACCAAGGAAATGCTGCGGCAGGCGCTCGCCCCTTCAGGGCGGGTGCATGCGGCGGTAGCCTCCTTCAACAACCATTGGGGCGTGCCGCTGACGCTGGCGCGCATGCCTGCCGACACGGAATTCGGTGTTTTCGAAATCGGCATGAACCATTCCGGCGAAATTCGGCCGCTGGTGAAGCTGGTGCGCCCGCATGTGGCGATCATCACGACCATCGCGCCGGCCCATCTTGGCAATTTCAAGAACATCGAAGAGATCGCTAGCGCCAAGGCGGAGATTTTCGAGGGTCTGGAAGAGGGCGGTTCCGTCATCCTCAACCGCGATAACGCCCAATTCGAACAGCTTGAAGAAGCGGCGCAGGAACAGGGTATCGAGCATATCCTCACCTTCGGGCAGCATGCCAAGGCGGATTTCCGCCTCGCGGATTTCGAGAGCACGACGACGGGCTCGACGATCTGGGCGATCCTGAACGGTGAAACCAGCGAGTTGCACATCAATATTCCCGGCCGGCACATTGCCGATAACGCCATGGCCGTGCTGGGCGCCGTTGCGGTCACCGGCGCCAATCTCGACCGTGCCTTCGAGGCGCTGGGAACGCTTGAGGCGGTAAAGGGGCGCGGCCAGCGCCATCAGCTGGCAATCAACGGTGGCACCTTCCTGCTGATCGATGAAAGCTACAATGCCAATCCGGCCTCCATGCGCGCGGCGATCGCCGTGCTGGCGGAAACGCCGACGCAGGGTCACGGAAGGCGCGTCGCAGTCCTCGGCGACATGCTGGAGATGGGCGAGTTTTCCGCGCAGTTGCATGAAGAATTGGCGGGCCCACTGCTCGCGGCTGGTATCGAACATGTCTGGCTGGCGGGTGAGGCGATGGCGGCGCTGCGTGATGCGTTGCCGGACAGCGTTACCGTCATCTGGTTCCCGACGACGGCGGAACTGACCGATTTCGCCCTGCAATGGGTGCAACCGGGAGACGCGCTGATGGTAAAATCGTCACTTGGCCTCGGTTTCGGCAAGATTGTCGCCGCGCTGCTTGACAAGTATCCGGCATTCCCCGAGACGGAACGCCAAGTCTGAAATAGCCTTTTGAAAGGGCAATTATGCTGATCTGGCTCGTCGAACTGTCGGATAAAATTCAAATCTTCAACCTGTTCCGGTACATCACCTTCCGGGCGGGTGCTGCGATGTTCACCTCTGCGTTGATCGTCTTCCTGTTCGGACCGGCGATCATCAATTCGCTGCGCGTGCGCCAGGGCAAGGGCCAGCCCATCCGCGCGGATGGTCCGCAGACGCATTTCAAGAAGGCCGGCACGCCGACCATGGGCGGCCTGATGATCCTTGCCGGCATTCTCGGCGGTTCGCTGCTCTGGGGCGATCTGTCGAACGTCTATGTCGTCGCCGTTTTGATGGTGACGCTCGGTTTCGGAGCCATCGGCTTCTACGACGATTATCTGAAAGTGACGAAACAGAGCGACAAGGGCTTTTCCGGCAAGGCCCGTCTCGGCATTGAATTCCTGATCGCGGCGATTGCCGTGTTCTTCATGATGAAGATGGCGCTCGCCTCCGCACCGCATGGCGGCACTCTCGGCAGCTCCATCGCGTTTCCCTTCTTCAAGGAATTCGTGATCAATCTCGGCTACTTCTTCGTGCTGTTCGGTGCTTTCGTCATCGTTGGCGCGGGCAATGCGGTGAACCTGACCGATGGTCTCGATGGTCTCGCCATCGTGCCTGTGATGATCGCCGCCGCCACCTTCGGCGTGATCGCCTATCTCGCCGGTAACGCGGTTTTCGCCAATTACCTGCAGATCAATTTCGTGCCCGGCACGGGCGAACTTGCCGTCATCGTCGGCGCGGTCATCGGCGCAGGCCTCGGCTTCCTGTGGTTCAACGCTCCGCCCGCCGCCATCTTCATGGGCGATACGGGTTCGCTGGCGCTCGGAGGCCTGATCGGCTCCATCGCTGTCGCGACCAAGCACGAGATCGTCATGGTCATCGTCGGCGGTCTGTTCGTCATGGAAACACTGTCTGTCATCATCCAGGTCTTCTGGTTCAAGCGCACCGGCAGGCGCGTCTTCCTGATGGCGCCGATCCATCACCATTTTGAGAAAAAGGGCTGGACGGAAAGCCAGGTGGTCATCCGTTTCTGGATCATCTCCGTTGGCCTCGCGCTGCTTGGCCTCGCCACCCTGAAGCTGAGGTGAGCGATGATCCCGGTCACGTCGTTCAAAGGTAAGAAGGTCGCGCTTTTCGGGCTTGGCGGTTCGGGTCTCGTCACGGCCCGGGCGCTGGTGGCTGGCGGGGCGGATGTCGTGGCTTTCGACGACAATCCCGACAGTGTCGCGAAGGCTGAGGCCGAGGGCATCAAGACGGCGGACCTTCGAACGATAGACTGGTCGAGCTTTTCTTCCTTCGTTCTGGCGCCCGGCGTGCCGCTGACGCATCCGAAACCGCATTGGTCGGTCGACCTTGCGAAAGCTGCGGGCGTCGAGATCATCGGCGATATCGAGCTTTTCATCCGCGAGCGCCGTGCGCATGCGCCGGATTGCCCTTTCATCGCTATTACCGGCACCAACGGTAAGTCGACAACGACGGCGCTGATCGCGCATATTCTCAAGGCGTCCGGCCGCGATACGCAGCTGGGCGGCAATATCGGTACGGCGGTACTAAGCCTCGATCCGCCGAAGGCGCAGCGCTTCTATGTTGTCGAATGCTCGTCCTACCAAATCGATCTCGCACCGACGATCAATCCGACCGCCGGCATTCTTCTCAACCTGACGCCCGATCATCTCGACCGGCACGGCACGATGCAGCACTATGCCGACGTCAAGGAACGGCTGGTGGCGGGCAGTCAAACGGCAATCGTCGGTGTCGATGACAGCCATTCGACGCTGATTGCCGACCGTATCGAACGCGCCGGTGTCAAGGTGGAACGCATTTCCAAGCGCAATGTGGTTTCCGAAGGTCTTTATGCCGAAGGCAGCCGCATTTTCCGTGCGTATGACGGCACTTCTTCGCTGCTCACCGATCTCGACGGTATCCAGACCCTGCGCGGCAGCCACAATGCGCAGAATGCGGCGGCGGCAATCGCCGCCTGCCTTGCGGTCGGGGTTTCCGAAGAGGAAGTTCGCGCAGGCCTGAAGTCTTTTCCCGGCCTCAAGCATCGTATGCAGCCGGTCGGCCGACGTGGCAATGTCACCTTCGTCAATGACAGCAAGGCCACCAATGCCGATGCTGCGGCACCGGCGCTTTCAAGTTTCGACCGTATCTACTGGATCGCCGGCGGTCTGCCCAAGGCAGGCGGCATCACCAGCCTTTCGCCGCTTTTCCCGCGCATCGCCAAGGCCTATCTCATCGGCGAGGCGGCAGCCGAATTTGCCGCGACACTTGGTGAAGCCGTGCCTTATGAAATATCCGGCACGCTGGACAAGGCCGTGCAACATGCGGCGGCGGATGCGGAAAAAGATGCGACGGCCGGCAATATCGTCATGTTATCCCCGGCTTGCGCAAGCTTCGATCAATATAAGAACTTTGAGATCAGAGGTGATTCGTTCGTCGCGCAGGTCGCGGCGCTCGATGGCATGACGATGCTGGTTGACTCTGGAAAAGGGGGCTGAAGGCCATGGTAAGCCGAGTTGATCGCGGTCCGGTCGCAGAGTGGTTCTGGACCATCGACCGTTTCTTTCTGGCGGCGTTCATCGCGCTGATGGGCATCGGCCTGATGCTGTCCTTTGCGGCCTCGCCTGCGGTTGCCGAGCGCATCGGCCTCAACAGTTTCTTCTTCGTCGAGCGTCAGGCGATGTTCATGGTGCCGTCGCTGGCGATCATGGTCGGCCTATCCTTCCTGTCGCCGCGTCAGGTGCGACGCGTGGCGGTCATCATGCTTATCGTTTCGCTGCTGATGATGATCTTCGCGCTGTTCTTCGGCATCGAGGTCAAGGGTGCGCGGCGCTGGATTTCCATCGGCAGCTTCTCCATCCAGCCGTCGGAATTCATGAAGCCGGCCTTCGTCATCGTCTGCGCGTGGCTTTTTGCGGAGCGGGCGCGCCACCCGGAAATTCCCGGCAATCTTTTCGCCATCATCACCTTCGGCATCGTCGCGGCGCTCCTGATCGCCCAGCCGGATTTCGGCCAGACGATCCTGACGTCGGTGGTCTGGGGCGGCATGTTCTTCATGGCCGGCGTGCCGTGGTTCTGGATCATCATGCTCGGCGGTGTCGGCGTCGGCGGCATCATCTCCGCCTATCTGATGCTGCCGCACGTGGCCGGTCGTATCGACCGTTTCTGGACCGGCGAAGGCGATACGTTCCAGGTGGACACGGCGCGCGAGGCTATCATTCGCGGCGACTGGTTCGGTCGCGGGCCGGGCGAAGGCATCGTCAAGCGCATCATTCCCGACAGCCATACCGACTTCATCTTCTCGGTGGCGGCGGAAGAATTCGGCATCGTTTTCTGCATGTTCCTCGTCGCGATCTTCGCCTTCATCGTGCTGCGCGGCCTGTCGCACGCCTTCAAGGAAAAGGACGATTTCTGCCGCTTCGCCGTGGCCGGCCTCGTGCTGCAGATCGGCATGCAGTCTATGATCAATATCGGCGTCAATCTGGAACTGATGCCCGCCAAGGGCATGACGCTGCCGCTGATTTCCTATGGCGGTTCGTCGATGATGGCGATCTGCGTGACCGCCGGCTTCCTTCTGGCGCTGACACGCCACAGACCCGAAAAGCGGGCGCAGGAGCGGAGTTTCTTCCGCGTCGGTTCCGGCGTTCCCGCGGAGTAAACGATCATGAGCAAGGGTATTGTTCTTCTTGCCGCCGGGGGAACCGGCGGCCATGTCTTTCCAGCCGAGGCGCTCGCGCACACGCTGAAAGCGCGCGGTTATCAGGTGCACCTCGTTACCGACAGCCGCGCCGAGCGTTATGCTGGCAAGTTTCCGGCGGATGAAATCCATGTTGTGCCGTCCGCTACCATCGGCTCGAAAAATCCGATTTCCGTGGCGCGTTCGCTGTGGAAGCTGTGGGTTGGTCTGCGCGCCGCACGCCGGCTGGTGGCAAAACTGAAGCCGGTCGCAGTTGTCGGTTTCGGCGGTTACCCGACGGTGCCTCCGCTGCTGGCCTCCACCGGGCTTGGCGTTCCGTCCATCATTCACGAACAGAATGCCGTAATGGGCCGCGCCAACAAGGCGCTGGCTGCCCGCGTGAAAGCGATTGCCGGCGGTTTCCTGCCGCCCGCCAATGGCCAATATTCCGACAAGACGGTGGCGACCGGCAATCCCGTTCGCCCGGCGGTGCTGGCGGCGTCGGAGATACCCTATACGCCCTCGCAGACGGGTGAGACATTCCAGCTTGTCGTTTTCGGCGGCAGCCAGGGCGCGCAGTTCTTCTCGAGCGCGGTGCCTGCGGCGATCTGCCTGCTGAAGGATGAGCAGCGCAAGCGCATCGTCGTCACCCAGCAGGCGCGGCCGGAAGACAAGGACAGCGTGATCGCCTCCTATCAGAAGCTCGGCGTGAAGGCGGATGTTTCGCCCTTCTTCGGCGACATGGCGTCGCGCATCGGCGATGCCGATCTGGTCATCAGCCGCTCGGGCGCATCGACCGTATCGGAGCTTTCGGTGATCGGCCGCCCATCTATCCTCGTTCCGTATCCGCATGCGCTCGATCACGATCAGGCCGCCAATGCGGCAGCGCTTTCGGCGGCGGGCGGGGCAAGCGTCATCAAGCAGGCGGAACTGTCGCCGCAGAAGCTTTCCGGCCTGCTGTCCTCAGCGCTTTCGGAGCCGGATCGTCTTTCGGCAACGGCGGCGGCAGCAAAGGCGACGGGCAAACCGCATGCGGCGGATGTGCTGGCCGATCTGGTGGAGGCGATTGCCTCCGGCCGGTCCGTGCAGGAATTCAAGAAGAAGAATGAAGGAGTTGGGGCATGAAGATGCCGAAAGCCATAGGCCTTGTGCATTTCATCGGCATAGGCGGGATCGGCATGAGCGGCATTGCCGAAGTGCTTCACAATCTCGGCCACCGCGTTCAGGGGTCGGATCAGGCCGACAGCGCCAATGTGCAGCGGCTGCGCGACAAGGGCATCGAGGTTTTTGTCGGCCATACGGCGGATAATATCGGCGACGCCGAGGTCGTGGTCGTTTCCACCGCCATCAAGAAGAACAATCCGGAACTCATCGCGGCGCGTGAAAAGCACCTGCCGATCGTTCGCCGGGCCGAAATGCTGGCCGAGCTGATGCGTTTCCGTAACGCCATCGCCATTGGTGGCACGCATGGCAAGACCACCACCACCTCCATGGTCGCGACCCTGCTGGAAGCCGGCAATCTTGACCCGACCGTCATCAACGGCGGCATCATCAATGCTTACGGCACCAATGCCCGCATGGGTGAGGGCGAGTGGATGGTGGTGGAGGCCGACGAATCCGACGGCACCTTCCTGAAGCTGCCGGCCGATGTGGCTGTCATCACCAATATCGATCCCGAGCATCTGGATCACTACGGAAATTTCGATGCCGTCCGCGCCGCATTCCGCCAGTTCGTGGAGAATGTGCCTTTCTACGGTTTCGGCGTCATGTGCCTCGATCATCCGGAAGTGCAGGCACTGGTCGGCCGCATCGAGGACCGCAAGGTCATCACCTATGGCGAGAACCCGCAGGCCGATGTGCGCTTTTCGAATGTGCGCATCGACGGCACGCGCTCGGTGTTCGACGTGGAAATCCGCCGTCGCCGCACCGGCAAGATATTCTCCTTCAAGGACCTCGTCCTGCCGATGCCCGGCCGCCACAACGTCTCGAATGCGACGGCGGCGATTGCGGTTGCCAATCGTCTCGGCATTTCGGAAGCCGACATCAAGAAGGGCCTTGCCTCCTTCGGCGGCGTCAAGCGGCGTTTCACGCTGACGGGCGAAGCCAATGGGGTGCAGGTTTTCGATGACTATGGCCACCATCCGGTGGAGATCAAGGCCGTGCTGAAGGCGGCGCGGGAGGCCTGCAAGGGCCGCATCATCGCCGTGCACCAACCGCACCGCTACAGCCGCCTTTCCAGCCTGTTCGACGATTTCGCACATTGTTTTAACGATGCCGACACGATTATCCTTGCTCCGGTCTATGCCGCGGGCGAAGATCCGATCGAGGGTGCAAGCTCGGAAGCGCTGGTTTCGGCCATCAAGGCCGCCGGCCACCGGGACGCCCGTTTTCTCGAGAAACGGGAAGATCTCGCCTCAGTGGTTGCAGGCATTGCGAATCCGGGTGATTTCGTGGTTCTCTTGGGGGCTGGAAATATCACGCAATGGGCAGCGGCGCTGCCTTCGGAATTGAAGAGCATATCAGGAAAGTCTGAATGAGACAGGTCGATGGGGTTAAATTGCTGGGGAGGCTCGGCGACGGGGTAAATGAATTGCGGGGACGTCTGACACCGGATGCGCCCATGGACCGCGTGACGTGGTTCAGAGCCGGCGGTCTTGCGGAAGTCATGTTCCAGCCGCACGATACCGACGATCTGATTGCCTTCCTGAAAATTCTGCCGGAAGACGTGCCGTTGACCGTGGTTGGCGTCGGCTCGAACCTTCTGGTGCGCGATGGCGGCATTCCGGGCGTTGTCGTCCGTCTGTCCGCCAAGGGCTTCGGCCAGGTGGAGCTTGCCGGTGAAAACCGCATCAAGGCGGGCGCGATCTGCCCCGACAAGCATATTGCCGCTATGGCCATGGATAATGGCATTGGCGGTTTCCATTTCTATTACGGCATTCCCGGCTCCATCGGCGGTGCGCTGCGCATGAATGCGGGCGCCAATGGCGGCGAGACGCGCGAGCGTGTCGTGGAGGTCTATGCGGTCGACCGTCAGGGCAATCAGCATGTGCTTTCCAATGCCGATATGGGCTACAGCTATCGCCATTCCGGCGCCGATGCAGGTCTGATCTTTACGGGCGCGCTGTTTGAGGGTTATCCCGAAGACAAGGCGAAAATCCGGGCCGATATGGACGCCGTGCGCCACCACCGCGAAACCGTGCAGCCAATCCGCGAGCAGACGGGCGGTTCCACCTTCAAGAATCCCGAAGGTCATTCCGCCTGGGAACTGATCGACGAGGCGGGCGGTCGCGGTCTGGTCATCGGCGGCGCGCAGATGTCGTCGCTGCATTGCAATTTCATGATCAATACCGGCCATGCGACCGGTTACGATCTGGAATATCTGGGTGAGACCATCCGCAAGCGGGTGTTCGAGAAGTCGGGCATCCGGCTGGAATGGGAAATCAAGCGCCTTGGCCTGTTCATGCCGGGCCGGGAAGTGGAGCCGTTCCTCGGGGCTTAAGCATCGGCGAATGCTGCCAATTGCAAGAAAAACCTGCTGTTGATCTGGCCGTTTCATGTATCGTAACGGTCAATCAACAGTTTTTGCCATATTATCGGGGCGAAGCGACGTCTCGTCCTTCTATTAAATTACTTTTTATCAGGAAATACCAACGGCATTACGTGATCTAGGCGCTTTTGAGCATGATGTTGGGTCTTTGGAAAAAACCGATCGAAATGATAAGTTTTTCGGTCGCCACGTCGGATGGCCGCAGGCGGCTCGAGCCGCTTGAATTCTCCATTCGTATCGCTTGTCTGGTGACGATCATTGTCATCCTGATGTGCATAGGTGGCCTGACGCTTCTCGCGCGGTTCGGGCTGGTAACCGATCTCTTCAACGGCATCATGTTGAGTGTGACGCTCGGCGGGACGGTGGCGTTTACGATTACATTGCTGGTCTGTTGGCTGAATTCCAGGGAAGTGAAAATTCTCGTGCAATCCCACGAGCGCTTCCTGCATCTGAGCCACACGGACGCCCTGACCGGCCTCAGCAACCGGCTCGGCCTTTATGCTGCATGCGCTGAACTGGGCAGCGACTATTGCGTCGCCTTTCTCGATATCGATCATTTCAAGAAGGTGAATGACAGATACAGCCACCTTGCCGGTGATCTCGTTATATCCAGCGTCGCCCGCAGGATAAGGGAGCATTTCGATCCTTCTGCGCATGTCGCCCGCCTGGGTGGCGAGGAATTTGTCGTTGTGCAGGAAACCAGCCCGCTCGCCTTTCTGCAGATGTGCGAAAGGGTTCGCGCAGCCATCGAGACCACCCCGGTGGAGTATCAGGATTTGCGGATCACGGTGACGATTTCGATTGGCGTGGCGTTTCGCGGCGACGCCGACATTTTCGACAAGGTCATGCACAATGCCGATCTGGCGCTCTATCGGGCAAAGGAAGGAGGGCGCAATCGCGTCTGCATGACCGGTCATGTGGAGCGGCGCCAGGCCGTGGCGTAAGTGTTAAAACAGGCAAACAAAAGCCCGCGAAACGAAGGTTTCGCGGGCTTTTTAATGTCTGGCAATCCGTTCGGATCAGACTTCGTCCTTGCGGGACAGAAGAATGCAGGCGAGCGTGATGAGCGCCGATACGCAGAGATAATAGCCGACATACCCCATGCCGTAATTCACCTGCAGCCATGTGGCGATGTAGGGCGCCAGCGATGCGCCAAAGATGCCGGCCATGTTGAAGGTGATGGACGAGCCGGTGTAGCGCACGCGGGTCGGGAAGGGGGCGGCGAGCGCCGTTCCGATCAGGCCGTAGGTCATGCCCATCAGCATCATGGCAAGAGCCGCGAAGACGAAGATCGAGCCTTCGCCACCGGACATCAGGCTTGGCAGGAGGAACGAGAACAGGCCGATCAGCACCGTCGTCAGGATCAGGATTTCACGACGACCGAATTTTTCGGCGAGCTTCCCGGCGATCGGAATGAAGATGCCGAAAACGATGGAGCCGAGGATCTGCACTTCCAGCGCGTCGAGGAACGGGATTTTCAGGACCTTGACGTTGTAGGACAGAAGATAGGCGGTGCCGATGTAGAAGAGCACGAAGGTGGCCAGCGCCACGAAGGTGCCGAGCACGAGGCTGCGCTTGTGGTTGCGGAACAGTTCCGCGACCGGCACGGCCACACGTTCTTCCTTTTCGATTGCCTTCTGGAAGTCGGGCGTTTCGGTGATGGACAGGCGAACCCACATGCCGACCGCGATCAGGATGATCGAAGCGACGAAGGGAATGCGCCAGCCCCAGCTCAAAAGCGCTTCCTGAGACATGAAGTGCAGCAGGATCCAGAACACACCGGACGAAAGGAACAGGCCGACGGGTGCACCGAGCTGCGGGAACATGCCGTACCAGCTGCGCTTGCCCGGAGGTGCGTTTTCCGTGGCGAGCAGGACGGCGCCGCCCCATTCGCCACCAAGGCCGAAACCCTGGCCGAAGCGGCAAAGCGCGAGCAGCAGCGGGGCCAGAACGCCGGCGGTCTCATAGGAGGGCAGCAGGCCGATCACGACAGTCGAGACGCCCATGGTCAGCAGCGCCGCGACAAGGGTGGTCTTGCGGCCGACGCGGTCGCCATAGTGGCCGAAGACCACAGCGCCCAGCGGGCGGGCGAAAAAGGCGATGGAGAAGGTGGCGAAGGACGCCAGAAGCGCCGTCATCGGGTCATTGTTCGGGAAGAACAAAGTGGGGAACACGAGCACTGCGGCCGTGGCGTAAACGTAGAAATCGAAAAACTCGATGGTCGTGCCGACCAGGCTGGCAGTGAGAACTCGTGCAGGCGAATTTGTCTTTACAACGTTCGAAGTGTCAGCGGTCGGCGATACCGGAGATATCGCGTCGGTCATGGTATTGGTTCCATTTTGGATGATTGCAATGTCATGCCTTGGGAGGCGACCACTGCGTTAACGCAATTTTTGTTCTTATGGAATGCTAAAAAAGAAATAATGCAGATAATGTGATCCATCAGTGCGATACGTATGGTTATGCCTCCCGGGGATGCTTTGGCGATTGAGAGACTGATTCAGGCCGCGGTTTTAAAACGCTGAAACGCCAGATAATTTTCCCTGGGGAATAATCCCGTCTGTTAACGTTTCGGCCTTGCCTTTATCGATGGGCGGCAGGCGCGCGAGCATCGTTTTATTTCCGATCATTGAAAACCTGCATGTTGCAATCCATGCAACTCTCTGATTCCAAGGAGGGAATCCGGATCGGTGCTGATTCTTTAACGAAACTCGGCACGTTGGACGCGGCGGTTAACGAAAGTAAACGATTCATTAACCTTAATGGCGTTTAACTGATCTCAAGGGTCATGTGCCAGAATCACCGTTCGTCAAAATTCGGTGGTTTCGGAGCGTGGTTCGTAACGGAGAGTTGGTGTCAGAGGGTTCGATGAGCGGCAAGCACGTAGCTGTTCTTTTGGGTGGATTTTCGTCGGAGCGGCCGGTCAGCCTGTCGTCGGGCAACGCTTGCGCGCAGGCTCTGGAAGACGAGGGCTATAAGGTCACCCGGGTCGATGTGGGGCGCGATATCGCCGCTGTGCTTGCCGAGCTGCGCCCGGATGTCGCCTTCAACGCGCTGCACGGTCCCTTTGGCGAAGACGGCACCATTCAGGGCATTCTCGAATATCTCGCCATTCCCTATACCCATTCCGGTGTGCTCGCTTCCGCGCTCGCCATGGACAAGGCGCAGGCCAAGAAGGTTGCCGCTGCTGCCGGCATCCCGGTGGCTGCCGAGCGCGTCATGAACCGCTTCGATTTCACCAGCGAACATCCGCTTGCACCACCTTATGTCGTGAAGCCGGTGCGTGAAGGTTCGAGCTTCGGCGTCGTGATCGTCAAGGAAGACCAGTCGCATCCGCCGCAAATCCTCACCTCTTCGGAATGGCGCTACGGCGATCAGGTCATGGTCGAGCGCTATATTCACGGCCGCGAACTGACCTGCGGTGTACTCGACGGTGAGGCGCTGGGCGTCACCGAAGTGGTGCCGCTCGGTCACAATTTCTATGATTATGATGCGAAATATGCGGCTGGTGGCTCGAAACATGTCATTCCCGCAGAAATTTCACCGAAAATTTACCAAAAAATTCAAACACTGGCGGTTATGGCGCATCGGGCGATCGGATGCCGTGGCGTAAGCCGTTCAGACTTTCGTTACGACGACCGTTTCTCAGAAGATGGCGAAGTTATCTGGCTTGAAGTGAATACGCAGCCGGGCATGACGCCGACCTCCCTGGTGCCGGAAATGGCGGCTCATGCTGGCCGCTCCTTTGGTAACCTTGTCAGCTGGATGGTGGAGGACGCTTCGTGTTTGCGGTGATCGGCAAAAAGTCGACGGCAAAAAAGCGCGAACAATTCGCGGCGGCGGCCAGCGCCGACGACCGCATGGTATTGCCGCGTCCCCTGCGTCGCTTCGTGCGTTTCGGTGTCAGCCTTGCGACCGGACGCATTCACATTCCCGCCCATACCGGTACGATTTCGGCCGTCGCTTTTTACGCGGTGACCGGGCTTTACGGCATGTCGCTCGGCGGGCACACCAATATCGTTACCCAGACCACGACGTCGGCAGCAGGCTTTGCGGTCGAGGACGTGAAGGTTTCCGGCAATCTGCAAACCTCCGAAATCGAAGTGTTCCAGCTTCTCGGCCTCGATGGCAGCACCTCGCTGATCGCGCTCGATATCGATGCGGCGCGCCGCAAGCTGGTGCAGCTTCCCTGGGTGGAAGATGTCGATATCCGCAAGGTGTACCCCAAGACCGTGGAAGTCCGGCTGAAGGAGCGTCAGGCCTTCGGCATCTGGCAGCATGGAACGGAACTGTCGCTGATCGAAAAAAGCGGCAGCGTGATTGCGCCGCTGCGGGACAATAAGTTCGCCGCCCTGCCGCTCTTCGTCGGCCGTGACGCGGAAACGGGTGCTGCCGGTTTCGTCGAGCAGCTGGCCGACTGGCCGGAAATCCGCAACCGTGTCCGCGCTTATGTCCGCATTGCCGGCCGTCGCTGGGATCTGCATCTCGATAACGGCATCGTCGTCAAGCTGCCGGAAGAAAACCTGCCGCAGGCGCTGCAATTGCTGGCGCGGCTCGATCTCGAGGAAAAGGTGCTGTCGCGCGATGTCGCCGCCGTCGATCTCCGGCTTGCGGACCGCACCACGATCCAGCTGACCGAGGGCGCCACGGAACGCCGTCAGGCCGCTGTCGATGCGCGCACCAAGGCTCTCAAGAAGGCGGAGAAGAACACATGAGCTTTTTCGGTTCTTCCCATTTCGGCCTGCCTCGCCTGAAGCCGCTTTCTTCCAAACGCAGCCACATCGTTTCGGTGCTCGACATCGGCTCGACCAAGGTCGTGTGCATGATCGGCCGGCTGACGCCGCGCCAGGAAAGCGAAATCCTGCCCGGCCGCACCCACAAGGTGGAAATCATCGGCATCGGCCATCAGCGGTCGCGCGGTGTGAAATCCGGCGTGATCGCCGATCTCGACGCGCTGGAAGGCGTTATCCGTCTCGCCGTTGATGCGGCCGAGCGCATGGCGGGGCTTACCGTCGACAGCCTGATCGTCAATGTTTCGGCCGGCAGGCTGGCAAGCGATATCTATACCGCGAGCATCGATCTCGGCGGGCAGGAAGTGGAAGCAAGCGATCTGCGCAAGGTTCTGGTGGCGGCAAGCCAGCAATCCATGCGTCAGGACCGGGCCATCCTGCATTCGCTGCCAACAGGTTACTCGCTGGATGGCGAGCGCGGCATTCGCGATCCGCTCTCCATGTATGGCGATCTTCTCGGTGTCGACATGCATGTGGTCACGGTCGAGCGCACAGCGCTGAAGAACCTCGAGCTTTGCGTCAACCGTGCGCATCTTTCCGTGGAAGGCATGGTAGCGACGCCCTATGCCAGCGGTCTTGCAGCGCTGGTGGACGATGAAGTCGAACTCGGCTGCGCGGCCATCGACATGGGCGGCGGCACCACGACGATCTCGGTTTTCGCCGAAGGCCGCCTCATTCACACCGATGCGATCGGCCTTGGCGGCCATCACGTTACGACAGATCTTGCACGTGGCCTCTCGACACGAATCGAAGATGCAGAGAGACTGAAGGTGGTGCATGGTTCGGCTTTGCTGAATGGCGCGGATGAGCGCGACATGATTTCGATCCCGCCGATTGGCGAAGATGATCGCGATCAACCATCGCAAGTTTCAAGAGCATTGGTCACCCGTATCGTACGGGCACGTATCGAAGAGACGCTGGAATTGATCCGTGATCGCATCCAGAAGTCCGGCTTCAGCCCGATTGTCGGCAAGCGCGTCGTCCTGACCGGCGGCGCAAGCCAGCTGACGGGGCTGCCGGAAACGGCACGGCGCATTCTTGCTCGCAACGTTCGTATCGGCCGCCCCATGGGGGTCGCCGGTCTTCCGGTCGCGGCAAAGGGACCGGCATTTTCAACCGCCTGCGGACTGATGATCTATCCGCAGGTGGCGGACATCGAAATTCATGCGGCGCAAGGCGGAATCTTCTCGCCGTTTGGTAACGGTAGCGGCCGGATAGCCCGGGTGGGGCAATGGCTGAAAGAGAGTTTTTGAGTGGCCTCGTGGCGTAAGCCGGAGGTTTCAGAGTTGAGTTTTCAAGAATCGGCCAGCGGGGCGATGCGGCCAGAGAAAGAAGGAATGTTAAAATGACGATACAGCTGCAGAAGCCTGATATCACAGAGCTGAAGCCACGCATCACCGTCTTCGGTGTTGGCGGTGGTGGTGGTAACGCTGTCAACAACATGATCACGGCCGGCCTTCAGGGCGTCGACTTCGTCGTCGCCAACACGGATGCCCAGGCACTGACCATGACCAAGGCAGATCGGGTCATTCAGCTCGGCGTCAACGTCACCGAAGGCCTCGGCGCCGGTTCCCAGCCGGAAGTCGGCCGCGCTGCCGCTGAAGAATGCATCGATGAGATCATCGACCACCTGAACGGCACCCACATGTGCTTCGTCACCGCCGGCATGGGCGGCGGCACCGGCACGGGTGCTGCTCCCGTCGTCGCACAGGCCGCCCGCAACAAGGGCATCCTGACGGTCGGCGTCGTCACCAAGCCTTTCCACTTCGAAGGCGGCCGCCGTATGCGTCTTGCCGAACAGGGCATCGAGGAACTGCAGAAGTCCGTCGATACGCTGATCGTCATTCCGAACCAGAACCTCTTCCGTATTGCCAACGACAAGACGACCTTCGCCGACGCCTTCGCCATGGCCGACCAGGTTCTCTACTCCGGCGTTGCCTGCATCACCGACCTGATGGTGAAGGAAGGTCTCATCAACCTTGACTTCGCCGACGTTCGCTCGGTCATGCGTGAAATGGGCCGCGCGATGATGGGCACCGGCGAGGCTTCCGGTCCGGGCCGTGCGATGCAGGCTGCGGAAGCGGCAATCGCCAACCCGCTGCTCGACGAAACCTCGATGAAGGGTGCACAGGGCTTGCTGATCTCCATCACCGGCGGTCGCGACCTTACCCTGTTCGAAGTCGACGAAGCTGCGACCCGTATCCGCGAAGAAGTCGATCCGGATGCGAACATCATCCTCGGCGCAACCTTCGACGAAGCTCTGGAAGGTCTCATCCGCGTCTCCGTCGTTGCGACCGGCATCGACCGCGTTGCTGGCGTCGGCGAGCAGAACGTTGCCGATATGCGTGCCGCAGCAGCCGTTGCCAAGCCGCTTATCCGTCCTTCCGCGGCCGTTGCTTCCGCTCCGGCCGCAGTTCAGCCTGCTCCAGCAGTATCGCAGGCACAGAAGGCCGTAGACCCGATCGCCCAGACCATCCGTTCGGCAGAAGCCGAAATGGAACGCGAACTCGGTTTCGCCGCACACCAGCAGCCGGCTCAGGATTTCCGTCCGCAGAGCAAGCTGTTCGCATCTTCTCCGGCTGAAGCGCCGGCGGCTCTCCGTCCGGCCCAGCCGGTTCAGCAGGCCGCTCCGGCACCGGTCGCTCCGGCGCCCGTCTATCATGCTCCGGAACAGGTTGCCGCTCCGGCGCCGCGCATGCAGCAGCCGCAGGCTCCGGTCTATCAGGAACCCGCACCGGTTGCCCGCCAGCCCGAGCCGGTTCGCATGCCGAAGGTCGAAGACTTCCCGCCGGTCGTCAAGGCCGAGATGGAACATCGCACCCATGCCGCTCCTGCCGCGCAGGAAGAGCGTGGCCCGATGGGTCTTCTGAAGCGCATCACCAACTCGCTTGGCCGCCGCGAAGAAGAAGAAGTTCCGTCCGACATGATGGATGCGCCGAGCATGGCGCCGCAGCAGCGCCGCGCCCCGCTTTCGCCGGAAGCCAGCCTCTACGCACCGCGTCGTGGCCAGCTTGACGACCACGGCCGCGCAACGCCTTCTTCGGCCAGCCACCACGACGACGACCAGCTGGAAATCCCGGCCTTCCTGCGCCGCCAGTCCAACTAAGGGCGATTCCATCCGCCTCTTCGAACGCCCGGGTTTCACGATCCGGGCGTTTTGTTTATTTTACGTTATTAACACTAAATTAATTCGTATTTTCAAAAGCTTACGCGTGTAACAATCCGAAACGAACAGTGATTTGTCGTGGCACCTACATGTGCGTATGTATGAGGCTGGGTAAAGGAAAATACGGACTTGGCCGGTTGCCAGACCGGCTCGAAAACTTGAACGGCGCTCAAGCGGCGCGGTTTGCAAAACAAGGCATATTCGCATGACTATCGGACTGCTCGGATTTCAGACAACTATCGCAAATGCTGTTCAGCTCAAAGGCATTGGCGTGCATTCCGGCAATCCGGTTTCGATGACCTTCCAGCCCGCAGAAGCCGGAACGGGCATCGTCTTCCATCGCCTTCATGACAATGGCAGCGTTACCGAGTTGAAGGCGGTTTCGGCCAATGTCGGCAATACCGACCTGTGCACCGTGCTCGGCCGTTCGCTTTCCCAGTCGGTTGCGACGATCGAGCACGTCATGGCCGCCATCTACGCCATGGGCCTCGATAACCTCATCGTTGAAGTCGACGGTCCGGAAGCGCCGATCATGGATGGCAGCTCTGCACCTTTCATCGAAGCGATCGAATCGGTCGGCATCAAGAGCCTCGGCGTGAAGCGCCGTTATATTCGCGTCACCAAGCCGGTGCGCATCGATTCGGGCGCCTCCTGGGCGGAATTCCGTCCCTATGACGGTACGCGCTTCGAGGTTGACATCGATTTCGATACGCCGCTGATCGGCAAGCAGTCCTGGAAGGGCGACCTGACGGCGGAGAGCTTCAAGAACGAGCTGTCGCGCGCCCGCACCTTCGGCTTCATGCGTGATGTGGAGCGCCTGTGGGCCGCCGGTTATGCGCTCGGTTCCTCGCTTGAGAATTCGGTCGTCATCTCCGACGACAACAGCGTCATCAACATGGAAGGCCTGCGTTACGCCAAGGACGAATTCGTCCGTCACAAGACGCTGGACGCCGTGGGCGACCTGGCGCTTGCCGGTGCGCAGTTCATCGGCTGCTACCGCTCCTATCGCGGCGGCCACAAGGTCAATGCGAATGCGCTGAAGGCGCTTTTGAGCGACCGCACCGCCTATGAGATCGTCGAAGCGCCGGCTGCCCGCAACCAGATGGTACGCGCCCGCGAATTCGTTGCGGTCAACATGCCGGAATTCGCACCCTGGTCTGCGTGAATTCCTTCGCAGGCTATCAATTGACAGAAAAAGCCGCTCCCTTTGGGGCGGCTTTTTCGTGATGGGAACAAGAAGTTGCGTAATATCGCCTGATATTCATGCGATTGCACGGGTCGATGCCATAAAAATGCGTTAATGCGTCATCATTGCGTTGCCCTGCGGATGCTTTTATGGCTAGAACGCCAGTGCAAAGCCGATGCTTATGTATTTGCGCGGGAAGTGGGAACTGTCGAATGAAGCATGTAGGGTCTGGTGCAATGAAGGGTACGATGCGGGGGATCGCCGTCTCGTTGATGTTGGTCGGCGCGAGTGTCGCCGTCACGGCCTGCCAGTCCGATCCGGATATCGACATCACCAAGCTCGGCGTCGAGACCGATCCGCCGGATGTTCTGTACAAGCAGGGGCTTGCCAACATGAACGCCGGTAACATGACGGAAGCCTCACGCAAGTTCGAGGCGATCGACAAGCAGTACCCCTTCACCGAATGGGGCCAGAAGGCGCTGGTGATGCAGACCTTCATTGCCACGCGCACCAACAAGAACGATGTGGCCATTACCAATGGCAGCCGGTTCCTGCGCCAATATCCGCGCTCCAAGGATGCCGCTTACGTTCAGTACATGATCGGACTTGCCTATTCGAAGCAGATTTCCGACGTCACGCAGGACCAGCGCGCCGCACAGCGCACCGTCGAGGCGATGAACAAGGTCGTCAACGACTATCCCGATTCGGAATATGTCGCCGACGCACAGGCCAAGATCCGTTTCGCCCGCGACCAGCTCGCCGGCCGCGAAATGCAGGTCGGCCGTTATTATCTTGAGCGCAAGGAATATCTCGCCGCCGTTTCGCGTTTCCGCATCGTCGTAGAGCAGTATCAGAACACCAACCAGATCGAGGAAGCGCTGGCGCGTCTGACGGAAGCCTATTATGCGATGGGCCTGGTGGACGAAGCGCAGACCGCGGCCGCCGTTCTCGGCAACAACTATCCTGACAGCCAATGGTATTCGGATTCCTACAAGCTGCTGAAGGGCAGCGGGCTGGAGCCGCGGGAAAACAAGGGGTCCTGGATTTCGCGCGCCGGCAAGAAGCTCATCGGCGCCTGAGACGGGGCATAGGCCATGCTGGTCCAGCTCTCGATTCGCGATATCGTTCTCATCGAAAGGCTCGACCTCGGTTTCGAGGCGGGCCTTTCCGTGTTGACGGGCGAGACGGGTGCGGGCAAATCCATTCTTCTCGATAGTCTCTCGCTCGCGCTTGGCGGGCGTGGCGATGGCGGCCTTGTGCGGCACGGGGAAGAGAAGGGGCAGGTGACCGCCACTTTCGAAGTCCCGAACAATCACCCGACACGGCTTCTCCTGCGTGAAAACGGTCTCGACGACGATGGCGACCTGATTTTCCGCCGGGTGCAATCCTCTGACGGTCGCACCAAGGCCTATATTAACGATCAGGCCATCAGCGTGCAGATGATGCGCCAGCTCGGGCAATTGCTGGTCGAAATCCATGGCCAGCATGATGATCGCGCGCTTGTCGATACCGATGCACACCGCACGCTGCTGGATGCCTTTGCCGGGCTGAGCGATGAGGCTCGCGCCGTTCAGGGCCTCTACCGCACCTGGAAGGATGCCGAGCGTGCGCTGAAGACGCACCGCGCCAAGGTGGAGGCGGCAGCGCGCGAGGCGGATTACCTTCGCTCTTCCGTCGAGGAACTGGAAACGCTCTCGCCGCGCGACGGTGAAGAGGATGAGCTGGCCGAACGCCGGGCGGTGATGCAGAAGTCCGAACGCATTGCCGGCGATATCGCCGAGGCCAGCGAATTTCTGAACGGCAATGCGTCGCCTGTGCCTGTCATCGCCTCAATGATGCGGCGTCTGGAGCGCAAGAGCCACGAAGCGCCGGGATTGCTGGAAGACACGGTGCAATTGCTGGACGCCGCGCTCGACAGCCTTTCCAATGCGCAGATGGAAGTGGAGGCGGCGCTGCGCCGCACCGAATTCGATCCGCGTGAGCTGGAGCGGGTGGAGGAAAGGCTGTTCGCGCTGCGCGCTGCCGGGCGTAAATATAACGTTGCCGTGCCGGACTTGCCGGCTCTCGCCGAAAAAATGGTGGCCGATCTCGCCGATCTCGATGCCGGCGAAGAACAGCTCGGCAAGCTCGAGGCCAATCTCGGCTTGGTGAAGGCTGATTTCGACCGTGCCGCGCAATCGCTTTCCGAAAAACGCCGCCATGCGGCGGATGCGCTTTCCAATGCGGTGATGGCAGAACTGCCGGCGCTGAAGCTGGAGCGGGCGCGGTTTACCGTCGAGGTGACCTCCGATGCCGAACAGGCGACGGCCGACGGCATCGACACGGTTGAATTCCACGTCCAGACCAATCCGGGCACACGGCCGGGACCGATCATGAAGGTGGCCTCGGGTGGCGAATTGTCCCGCTTTCTGCTGGCGCTGAAAGTGGCGCTGGCAGATCGCGGTTCGGCACCGACGCTGGTGTTCGATGAAATCGATACGGGTGTCGGCGGCGCGGTGGCGGATGCCATCGGCCAGCGGCTGCGCCGCCTGTCGAAAACCGTGCAGGTTCTGTCCGTTACCCATGCGCCGCAGGTGGCGGCACGGGCGGCGACCCATCTTCTCATTTCCAAGGGCCCATCCGGCGACGGCAGCGAGCGCATCGCCACGCGCGTGGCCACCATGGAGCCGAAGCACCGCACCGAAGAGATTGCCCGCATGCTCGCCGGCGCGTCGGTGACGGACGAGGCGAGGGCTGCGGCGGCTCGCCTGCTAGCGGCCAAGGACTGACGGCTACCGATAGCGTTGCGAGAGCGAATCCGGCTTGTGAGTCCAGCGGCAAAACTGTTTTTAATGTTTGTTATTTCGGCTAAAAGCGTTCGGTAATTCGCAAAAGAGGCCGTCATGTCGAAAGACCAGAAATCCGTCGAAAACCTCACCGAGCTTGAAGCCTCTTCCGAGCTTGCGTTTCTGGCGGCCGAGCTTGCCCGCCACGATGCGCTCTACCACGGCAAGGATGCGCCGGAGATTACGGACGCCGAATATGATGCGCTGAAGCGGCGCAACGATGCCATCGAAGCAGCTTTCCCGGCGCTGGTGCGGGCCGACAGCCCGTCGAAAAAAGTCGGCTTCGCGCCGCTTCCGACCTTCGCACCTATCGTGCATGCGCGGCCGATGCTTTCGCTCGACAACACGTTTTCGGAAGAGGATTTGCGGGATTTCGTGAGTTCCGTCTATCGCTTCCTCGGGCATCTGCCGGACGATTCCATCGCCTTCACCGCCGAGCCGAAGATCGACGGGCTTTCCATGTCGATCCGCTATGAGAACCGCGGGCTGAAGACGGCGGCGACGCGCGGAGACGGCACCACCGGTGAAAATGTCACCGCCAATATCAGGACCATCAAGGAAATTCCGAACGAGCTGCCCGCCGATGCGCCCGATGTGGTGGAAGTACGCGGTGAGGTCTATATGGCCAAGAGCGACTTTCTGGCGCTTAATGCCCAGATGGAGGCCGAAGGCAAGCAGACCTATGTGAACCCGCGCAACACGGCATCCGGTTCCCTGCGCCAGCTCGACGCCAATGTGACGGCGAAACGCAAGCTGCGGTTCTTCGCCTATGCGCTGGGCGAGGTTTCGAATGGCGGCCAGCCGGCGCGGATCGCCGATACGCAATATGGCATCGTGGAGAAATTCCGGGACTGGGGCTTTCCAGTCAATCCGCTGATGAAGCGATTCACCTCCGCCGCACAATTGCTTGAGCATTATAATGAAATAGGCGTCGCACGGCCCGATCTCGATTATGATATCGATGGCGTGGTCTATAAGGTCGACCGGCTCGATCTTCAGGAGCGGCTTGGTTTCCGCTCGCGCAGCCCGCGCTGGGCCACTGCGCACAAGTTTCCGGCTGAGCAGGCCTTCACCACCGTCGAAAATATCGAAATCCAGGTGGGACGCACCGGTGCCTTGACGCCCGTGGCGCGTCTCACCCCGATCACCGTCGGCGGTGTCGTCGTCACCAATGCGACGCTGCATAATGCCGATTATATCGAAGGCATCGGCAATAGCGGCGAGCGCATACGCCCGGAGGACCACGATATCCGTATCGGCGACACGGTGATCGTCCAGCGCGCCGGTGACGTCATTCCGCAGGTGCTGGATGTGCTTCTGGAAAAGCGCCCTACTGATGCGGTGAAATATCCATTCCCGGAAAAATGTCCGGTCTGCGGCAGCCATGCGGTGCGGGAGCGTAATGAGAAAACCGGCAAGCTCGATTCGGTCACGCGCTGCACGGGCGGTTTCGTCTGTCGGGCGCAGGCGGTGGAGCATCTCAAACATTTCGTTTCGCGCAATGCCTTCGATATCGAAGGGCTTGGCACCAAACAGATCGATTTCTTTTTCGAAAGTGATGATCCGGCGCTTTCGATCAAGACTGCGCCTGAGATTTTCACCCTCAAGGCGCGGCAGGAAGCCTCGCAACTGACCAGACTCGAGAATATCGACGGCTTCGGCAAGGTCAGCGTTAGAAAGCTGTTCGACGCCATCGATGCCCGCCGCGAGATCGATCTGCACCGGCTGATCTTCGCGCTCGGCATCCGCCATGTGGGCGAGACCACGGCGAAGCTTCTGGCGCGCTCCTATGGCACTTACGAACATTTCGAAGAGAGCATGAAGGCGGCGGCCGATCCGGCGAGCGATGCCTGGGCCGAACTCAACAGCATCGACGGCATCGGCGAAGTGGTGGCCCGCGCCATCATCGAATTCTACAAGGAGCCGCGCAATCTCGATGTCATCGACCGGCTGATACGGGAGCTTCGCCCGAAGGAAGCCGAGAAGCCCTCGACCGATGGCAGTCCGGTGGCGGGCAAGACGGTGGTGTTTACCGGTTCTCTGGAGAAATTTACCCGTGACGAGGCCAAGGCGCGTGCCGAAAGCCTCGGCGCGAAAGTGGCCGGTTCCGTCTCGAAAAAGACCGATATTCTGGTGGCGGGACCGGGGGCGGGTTCCAAGCTTGCCAAGGCGACGGAACTGGGCGTGCAGACCATGGATGAGGACGAGTGGCTGGCCTTGATCGGCGGCTGATACATACACCGTCATGGCATGTTGATCTCTGCCGCTAGAGCTTTGCGACTGACACGGAGAGCACAGCATGGATGACCGCATTGTCGTCAGCACAGAGCAGGTCCGGGCGCTGGTTGACAGCCAGTTTCCGCAATGGGCGGGGTTAAATATCCGGCCGGTGGAACTGAGCGGCTGGGACAATCGCAGCTTCCGTCTTGGCGATGACATGCTGATCCGCATGCCAAGTGCCGCCCGGTATGTTGCGCAGGTGGAGAAGGAGCATCGGTGGCTGCCGGCGCTTGCGCCGCTCCTGCCTTTTCCGATCCCTGTGCCATTGGCGCTCGGGCAGCCGGGACAGGGTTTTCCGTTCCGCTGGTCCGTCTATTGCTGGCTTGAGGGCGAACCGCTCGCCCGGCATCTGGATCGCGTTGATCTTTCAGCCATCGCCATCAATGTTGCCGTTTTTTTAAAGGCGTTGCATCGAGTGGACGCTTCGGATGGCCCACCCGCAGGCGCGCATAACTTCCATCGCGGCGGCTCGCTTTCGGTTTATGACGGGGAGGCGAAGGTTTCGGCGGCGCGGCTTGCCGATGAGGTGGATCAGGCGCTGGCCATGGAGATATGGCAGCTTGCGCTTTCGAGCCATTGGCGCAAGCGGGGAGTGTGGGTACATGGCGACATTGCCGAGGGCAATCTGCTGGTCAAGGACGGCCGGCTTTCGGCCGTCATCGATTTCGGCAGTTCCGGCGTCGGCGATCCGTCTTCCGATCTCATCCTCGCGTGGAATGTGCTCGATGCGGAAAGCCGCGCCGTTTTTCGCCGGGCGCTGGATCTGGATGAGGCGACATGGCAGCGCGGGCGCGGCTGGGCGCTGTGGAAGGCATTGATCGTGCTGGATGCGGAGCGCGGGCGTAACGACAAAATGGCCGAATGGTCGCGCCGGACCATTCGGGAAGTGTTTGCGGATCACCTGGACAACTGACCGGAACTATCGAAGACGCGCCATCACGTGGGCATCGACGTATTTTCCGTCACGATAGGCGTCGTTGCGTAGGGTGCCTTCGCGTTCGAAACCGAATTTCTCGTAAAGCCGGATTGCAGGGAGATTATCGGTGAAGACGTTCAGTTCGATGCGGCGTATATCGTGCCAATTGTCGGCCGTGTCGATCAACGCCCCGAGAATATATGATCCGACGCCCTTGCCCGCAAAATCGTCGTGAACACTGATCACCAGATCGGCGATGTGGGACTGCCTTCCCGCCCTGCGAAACAGTCCAGCATTGGCAACGATCTTTCCACGCCACTCGCCAACGATGGCGATATCGTTCGGGCCGCGGTTTTCCATCGATTTTCGCGTTTTTTCAACGGACTGAAACGGCTGTCGGAGCGTGCCGTGACGGACGCCGGGCAGGTTGAACATTTCGGTCAGGGCTTCGGCATCGTCCAGACGCGCCGCACGCAAGACGACTTCGTTCAAGCTGAATTGCAAATCTTCATTATCGGCAAATTTCATGTTCTGCATGCCTGTCTCCTTGGGCGTATGGGAGCAGGTTTGCGAACCCTGCTCTGGTGGCAGGGTGGAAATGGATCGCTTAACGCGACGACATACCTCTGCCTGCCGGGTGGCCGGTGATGGTATGGCGACGGGTGGTGTTCTGTTTCGTTGCGATCATGCGCGCAGAATGCTTTTGCCGCATGGCCCTGTCAAGCGGGTGCGTTGCGCAGCAGGCTTCTGAGTTTTGCCGGCAGCCTGCCGTCGATCGCCGCAAGACCGGCGGCGATCATCGCCATGCCGGCGAAGTGCTTCATCTCCAGCTGCTCGCCGAGGAGCAGCGAACCGAGCAGGATGGCGCTGACGGGAATGAGGAAGGTGACGAGGGCAAGGTTGGTGGCGCCGGCGCTGGCGAGGATGCGGAAGAAGATCAGGTAGGCGAGCGCCGTCGACAAGAGGGCGATGCCGACAAGCGCGCCCCAGGTTCCGAGGCCCGGCATGGCGAGCGTCCATGGTTTATCGATAAGAAGGGCGGCCGGGATGAGCATCAGTGCCGAGGAGGAGATCTGGCCGGTGGCGGTCATCAGCGGCGGTACGCCCATGGCCTTGAAACGGCGGCCGAATATGCCCGCGAAAGAATAGGAGATGGCCGCGCCGAGAATGGCGATCTGGCCCCAGAGGCCGGATGAGCCGGTGAAGGCGGCCGGGCCGATCATGGTCGCCACGCCGGCAAAGCCGATCAGCACGCCGGTGAGCTTGTTGCCGGTCATCTTCTCGTCAGCGGTGAGAAAATGGGCGACGATGACGGTGAAGAGGGGCGTGGTGGCATTGAGGATCGAGGCTAGTCCGCTGGCAATATGGGTCTGGCCCCAGACGATCAGGCAGAAGGGGATGATGTTGTTGAGCAGGCCCATGCCGAAAAAGGCGCGCCACACCGCCCATTCACGCGGCAGGCGAAGGCCCATTATGCGGCAGACGATGAGAAGCGCGATTGCCGCCAGGCTGACGCGCAGCGTGACGATGGTGACGGGCGGCAGTTCCTTGACGGCGACACCGATGAAAAAGAACGATCCGCCCCACAGAAGCGAAAGCGCGACGAGCATGGCCCATTCACCGGCATCCATCTGTTTCTGTATCGCCATCGTCATCTCCCAAAGCATGAGTATCGACATGATCGCAGGCCGGCTCGCCGCCATCCACCCGATATCGGTTGAGTTTTGCTCAATCTGGGGATGGGTGGTTCTCACTGCGTTTCAGGTCTTGTTGTGTCTATTTACTTCCTGTTTTATGGTGTTTTCAAACGATTGTTTCTCGTTCGATAATTGAGATGAGCTAAATCATGGCAGCCGAACTTCCGTCTCTGAAAGGGTTGCAGGCCTTCGAGGCCGCAGCGCGGTATCGCAGCGTCACGCTTGCTTCCAATGAGTTGAATGTCACGCCCGGTGCCGTCAGCCTGCAAATCCGGGAGCTGGAGGCGCGGCTTGGCGTGCAATTGTTTTTCCGCAAGCCGCGCAGCATACAGCTGACGCGTGAGGGGGAGCGTTATTACGGCGCGCTTCGTACCGCCTTCCGGATGATGCGCGAGGCGACGGCGGAACTGACGGCGCGCTCCGAGATCACGGTTCTGACGCTGAGCTGCACGCCCACTTTCGCCGTTCAATGGTTGATGCCGCGATTGCCTGCCTTCCAGCAGCAACACCCGCAGGTGGATGTCCGCATCAGCGTGACGAACCGGCTGGTGGATTTTTCAAGGGACGACGTCGATCTGGCGGTGCGACACGGTTTCGGTCGGTATGAAGGGCTGGAGAGCATCCGCTTCATCGATGACAGCACCCTACCGGTCTGTTCACCGCAGCTTCTGGAGAAATATGGGCCGCTTCAGGAGGCGGGGGATCTCAAATCCATTCCGCTTCTGCACGATGAAAACCGCAATGAATGGCGGCGTTGGCTGGAGGCGGCGGGAGCATCGGACGTGGATGCCTCCGGTGGCACTGTCTTCATCGACAGCAATGGCGCGCTGGATGCGGCCAAGGCCGGGCACGGCATTGCGCTGACCCGGCGTTCGCTGGTTTCCCGCGAAATTGCGGAGGGCGCATTGATTGCGCCCTTCGGTAAGGACATGGCCAGCACGCTCGCCTATTTCCTCGTTTATCCGCGGCGCATGCTGGACAATCCCGATCTGGTGAAGCTCATCGACTGGATGCTTTCGGAAGCGGGTTCTGCCGAGGCTGGTTCTCTTTGACGTCAATCCGGTCTATGCCGGAATGAAACAACGGGAATCACTCTTGAAAACCATCGCCATCGATTTCGAGACCGCCAATGAGGAACGGGGCAGTGCCTGCTCCGTCGGGCTTGCATGGATAGAGGGCGGCGAGATCGTTCGCGTCGAGGAACGGTTGATCCGGCCGAAGGACATGCGGTTTTCGCCCTTCAACATCGCCGTGCATGGCATCCGCCCGGCCGATGTCGAAGATGCGCCGGAATTCCCTGATGTGATGGAGGAGTTCATCGACGACTTCCATGGTGCGACGATGATCGCCCATAATGCCGCCTTCGATTTCAGCGTCATGCGGGCGTCTTTCGATAAATACCGGCAGTCCTATCCCGATCTTTCCTATCTGTGCAGCGTCAAGATCGCCCGGCATGTCTGGCCCAATCTGGCGTCGCACAAGCTGAATGTCATCGCCCATCACCTCCAACTGCGTTTCGTGCATCACAATGCCGCCGAGGATGCCGTCGTCTGCGCGGCCGCGTCGATTGCAGCGGCCAAGGCGTTGCGCGTTGCCCATATCCGCGATCTGCCGGAAAAGATCGGCATGGTCGCGGGGCGTCTCACCTCCACCGGCTACCAGCCCTGCAGCATGAAAAAAACGCGCCGTCTCCCGGGTTGCGTAACCGTTCCCCGCACTTATGTTTGAAGCAGCGTAACGGAGAAGATGCGATGACGATGAAAACTCTGTCGGGTTTGTTTGCGGGCTTTCTTGCATTGCTTCCGGTGACAGCGGCGCATTCGCAGGTGGTGGGCGAGGTCGGCGTCGACTGGATCGGCAATGATATCGTTATCGAGGCGATCGCCGATCCGAAGATCAAGGGTGTCACCTGCCACGTTACCTATTTCGAGCGCGGCGTCATCGACCGGCTGAAGAACGGCAACTGGTTCGAAGACCCTTCCAACAATGCCATTTCCTGCAGCCAGACGGGGCCGGTGGAGATCGGCGATATCGATCTCTCAAAGGGCGGGGAAGAGGTGTTCCGGCAGGGCATGTCGCTGGTCTGGAAGAAGCTCGTCGTCAGCCGCGTTTATGACAAGGCCAATGACACGCTGATCTATCTGGTGCATGCGCGGGAACTGACCGACGGCTCGGCAAAGATGGCGATTTCCACGGTGCCACTTTATAATCAGCAGGTCACATGGCAACAGGGCAAGCCGTAAGATTTTGTCCGACCCTGTCCGTCATGCCGGACTTGATCCGGCATCCAGCCACGGCGCGTCTGCGCCATGAAAGAGTCTTTCGCGATCAAGGACTTGATCGCGCTGGACCCCGGATCAGGTCCGGGGTGACGGAGTACTTCTGAAACGGGACTGCCGGACTATGCAACCCGCGCCGCTTCGACGGCGCTGGCGCTAGGCGCTACAAATCCTATCAAGAGGCAAGAGCCGGCTTAATCAAGCTGCTTCGCGTGCCAGCTCGTCCGCAATCACGGTGTCGAGGTTGAGGAAGCAGACCATGCTCTTTTCCAGCGCCACGATGCCGCGGCAGAAGCTGCGCTGTTCTTCCGGAATGATATCGGGCGCGGGCTGCAGGTCTTCGGAGCGGATGGTCATCATGTCGGAGACCTGTTCCACCAGCAGGCCGACCAGCTTGCCGCCGATATCGGTGACGATGATGGCGGAGCGTTCGGACGGTTCGGTCATCTTCATGCCGAGGCGGCCGGCCATGTCGATGACGGGAATGACGGCGCCGCGCAGGTTGATGAGGCCGAGAACATAAGGCGGGGTGTGCGGCATCGGGGTAACCGGCGCCCAGCCGCGGATTTCGCGGATCGCCATGATGTCGATGCAGAATTCCTGATCGCCCAGATGGAAGGAAACGATTTCGAGATATGCGCCGGATTGCTTGATGGCGTTGGACATGACGGCAGGTTTCCTCTGATGGCTCTCTAACAGGCCCGCGCAGGATTGAGCTTTATGCGGTGGCCGGAGAATGGACCGGGAGACATCATGTCGAGGCTTAAAAACCGCTATGGTCATAATGCACAGCAAGATTTTAAACTTTCCCTAACAATTGCTGCTGCCCCGCCGGCAAAACCCAGTATTTTGGCGGTTTTCGCGCTCACACAAACAGGTTATGATGGGCGTATGAACGCACTCGTTTCCCATCCGCTGAAGTTTATTCTGGCTAGTCTTGCCGCTGTGGCCTCGCTTGCCATCGTGCTTCTTGCCTTTGACGGCTGGGTGCGGCACGGCACGGATATTTTCCTGTCCACGGTGCAGAGCGGCATCGCCTGGTGCCTGTGACGGGTTTTCCGGCTGCGGATTTGTGACAAATCAGCGCGGTTCCCGCAAATACGCCCAGTTGATTTGCCGTCCCCGTCGCCTTTCGTTATCTGTCTGCCAAAGCCTGCGATATGCCGCCGGCTTTCGGGGTAGGATTGGACAATGAGAAATATTCGCATCGTATTGTGGGCCGTCGTGCTCGTTCTCGCCGGTGTCGTCAGCTGGTTGACGATCGAAATGACGAAGACGCGTAATGAAATGGTGGAGACGGCCTATGGCGTGCCCTTCCAACTCACGGCGCAAAACGGCCAGCCGATCACCGAAAAGGCCTTTCAAGGCAAGCCGACAGCGCTGTTCTTCGGTTTCACCCATTGCCCGGAAGTCTGCCCGACAACCCTTTTCGAGCTGAATGGCTGGATGGAGAAGGTGGACCCGGCCGGCGACAAGCTGCAGGCCTATTTCGTCTCCGTCGATCCCGAGCGCGATACGCCTGAGATCATGCAGCAATATGTCTCGAACGTCTCGAAGCGCATCACCGGCATCACCGGCCCGGCCGACAAGATCGCCGAAACGCTGAAGGGCTACCGCATCTATGCCAAGAAGGTGCCGGTGGACGAGAAGGATCCGAATGGCGATTACACCATGGATCACACGGCGTCCGTCATCCTGCTCGATGCCAATGGCCGTTTTTCCGGCACCATTGCTTATGGCGAAAACCCGGAAGTTGCCGAGCAGAAGCTTCAGAATCTTCTGAAGGGCTGATAGAGGCGGCATAATTGCGCGGGGCTTATTGGACTGGCCGAGGTTTTGTGGCAAAGGCAAGAACAATAACCTCATCCAGAGAAAGCAGCCCGCCGTGAGCGAAATCCGACTTTACGTCACCACGACCGAAATCCAGGCGGGTGAAATCCTCGATCTCATGTCGGACTATTTCGGCGAGGAGGATGTCGCGATTGCCACGACCGAGGTGGATGAGAAGCGCGATATCTGGGAAGCTTCGGTCTATCTGATGGCCGAGCAGGAGGAAGAGTTCCGCGAGCGTGTCAGCGCCCTGCTTGCTCCGGCCTTTCCCGATCTCGTCATCGAGAAGGAGACCGTTCCGGATGTCGACTGGATCGCAAAGTCGCTCGAGGGGCTGAAACCGGTCAGGGCAGGGCGTTTCATTGTTCATGGGGCGCATGATCGCGACAAGGTGCGGGCGAACGATCTGGCAATCGAAATCGAGGCCGGGCAGGCTTTCGGCACCGGCCATCACGGCACGACGGCCGGCTGCCTTGAGATGATTGAGGAGGTTCTGCGGGCGCGCACCGTGCGCAACGCGCTCGATCTTGGCACCGGCAGCGGCGTTCTGGCGATTGCCGTGCGCAAGATGCGCCCCATTCCCGTGCTGGCGACGGATATCGACCCCATCGCCATCAAGGTGGCGAAGGAGAATGTGCGGCTGAACGGCATCGTCTCCGGGATGGCGCTGGAGACCGCGCCGGGCTTCCACTCGGACGCCTTCCGCAAGCATGGTCCGTTCGATCTCATCATCGCCAATATTCTGGCCCGGCCGCTCATCAAGATGGCGCCGCAGCTCGTCACGCATCTGGCGCCCGGCGGCACCGTCATCCTGTCCGGCATTCTGGCCTCACAGCGCTGGAAGGTGCTTTCCGCCTATAATGGCGCCCGGCTTTCCCATGTCCGCACCATCTGGCGCAACGGCTGGGTCACGCTGCATCTGCGTAAAGACTGAACCAGCGGCAACATCCCTTTCGGGCAAAAGAAAAGGCGGCGCTTTCGCGCCGCCTGGAAACCCGCGAGCATGGGAGGAGCTTGCTCAAGCGGGTCGACGTATTCCTGTTCGGCGCGGTGGAGGGAGGATCGCCGCGCCGGACGTCATCAGAATACGTAGCTGGAGTTTGCTTTGCGACGCAGATCGGCGCGGTTCATGCCGAGCGCTTCGAGCGACTTGTCGTCGAGGTTCAGAAGGGCGGCGTTGACATGGCGGCTGACCTGACGCTCGCGTGCTTCAACGACGCGATCGAAGGCGGTGCGGAGGAAAGATTTTGCCATTGCTTCAAATCCTTGTTTGCCAGGAGAGTGTCTCTCTCGCTGTGTTGATCTGAAGATAAGCGATGTGTTTTTGTTTAGTTAGAGGGGATATCTCAGGGTAGATATGCATTTATCGCATGTCACTTTGCCTTGAGTATTACTTATTTCGCAAAATGTGCACAATTTGTCGCCGCAATCCGGTCTGTCATATATGGCTTGAAACCGGCTTTGTCCGCATGGCATTGTCGTTACGCGCCAATGATTTGACGGCGCACCTTGCAGCTTTTCTCCATGACAGTTCCCGAAAGACGCCCATGTTCCAGACCTTCGAAAACAAATCTGCGCCGCAATTTGGCAAGGCCCGCGTCGAGGCGCTGCGCGCCGGTTTCGATGCCCTTGGCATCGACGGTTTTCTGGTGCCGCGCGCCGATGAATATCAGGGGGAATATGTGCCGGAGTGCGCCGAGCGCCTGTCCTGGCTGACGGGCTTTACCGGTTCCGCCGGCATTGCGCTGGTGACGCGCACGGAGGCGGTGGTTTTCGTCGATGGCCGTTATACGACGCAGCTTAAGTCGCAGGTCGATCAATCGGTCTTCAGCGGCGGCGATCTGGTTGGCGCGCCGCCCTCCGTCTGGCTGGCCGAACATGCTCCACAGGGTTTCCGGCTCGGCATCGATCCATGGCTGCACACCGGCGCGGAGTTGAAGCGGCTGGAAAAGGTGCTTGCCGGCAAGGGCGGTTCGGTCGTTCTCCTGGAAAAGAATCCGCTCGATGCCCTTTGGCAGGACCGTCCCTCCGAGCCGCTGGAACCCGTCGTTATCCAGCCCGAGGCCTTTACCGGCAGGCTGGCGAAGGAAAAGATCGCCTCGCTGGCGGAGACGGTCTCGGTAAAAGGCGCGGATGCCCTGCTGGTTACCGATCCATCCTCCATCGCCTGGATTTTCAATGTTCGCGGCAATGACGTGCCGCATACGCCGCACCCGCTCGCCCGCGCCATCATCTATGCCGATGGCAGGGCGGATATTTTTCTCGACAAGCGTAAGACCGGCATCGAGACCGAGGCCTATCTGGCGCAGCTTGCGACACAATTGCCGCCGTCGAAGATCGCTGACCGTCTGCATGCCATTGCCAGCGCCAAGGGCCGCGTCATGGTGGATGCGGATCTGACTCCGGTGGCGCTGACCGGCGCAATCACGGCGGCAGGCGGCTCGCTGATAGAGGAGGCCGATCCCGTTCGCCTGCCGCGCGCGCGCAAGAACAAGGCGGAGCTCGCCGGCTCGGCAGCCGCCCATGTGCAGGATGGCGCGGCCATGGTCGAATATCTCTGCTGGCTGGACCGCCAGCAACCGGGCAGCGTCACCGAAATCGCCGCCGTCAAGGCGCTGGAGGCCGCTCGGGTCAAGGTGGGGCAGGGGCTGCAAAACCCGCTTAAGGACGTGTCTTTCGATACGATTTCAGGCGCCGGCGAACATGCCGCCATCATCCATTACCGCGTCACCACCGATACCGACCGCACACTTGCGGACGGCGAGATGTTCCTCGTCGATTCCGGCGCGCAATATGTCAACGGCACCACGGATATCACCCGTACCGTCGCAATCGGTGCCGTTCCGGAAGAGCAGAAGCGTTTCTTTACACTGGTGCTGAAGGGCATGATCGGCATCAGCACCGCGCGGTTTCCGAAGGGAACGCGCGGTTGCGATCTCGATCCGCTGGCGCGCATTGCGCTCTGGAAGGCGGGAGCGGATTACGCCCATGGCACCGGCCACGGCGTCGGCTCCTATCTTTCGGTGCATGAGGGGCCGCAGCGCATTTCGCGGCTTTCGACGCAGGAGCTTCTGCCCGGCATGATCCTGTCCAACGAGCCGGGTTATTACCGGCCCGGCGCTTTCGGCATCCGCATCGAGAACCTCATCTATGTACGCGAGGCGGAAGAGGTGGCCGGCGGCGACCAGCCGATGTTCTCCTTCGAAACGCTGACCTGGTGCCCCATCGACCGCAGGCTGGTCGTCGCCGCTCTCCTGACCGATGAAGAACTGGACTGGCTGAACGCCTATCACGCCGGGGTTCTGGAGAAGCTTTCTCCCTTGATCACCGACGAGGAGGTTAAGGCGTGGCTCGTTGCCGCGACGAAGCCATTGGAGCGGGTCGCTTAAAGCAGCCCGAAATGCCTGATGGCGATGACGATGGCCCAGCCGACGGCGAGCATCGTCAGGCCGGGAAAGCGCAGGCAGACCAGAAGCGCTGCAACCATGCCGATCTTCACCTCGTATCCGCCTTCGAAAAAGGCGGGTGCGACGAGCGTGGTCAAAACCGCCACGGGAACGGCGTTCAGTCCCGCCTCCATGCGCGGCGGGATGGATTTCATCCGCGTCATCAGCACATAACCGCCGATGCGGGTCAGATAGGTGGCGATGGCGGCGAGCGCGATCAGGATCAGCGTATCGGTGTGCAGCATGTCGCTCATGGCGTTTCCACCCCGCTTTCAGAATTCGGCTTCGGCGGATAGATGACCGCAACGAGAATTCCGGCGACGGCGCCTAGGCTGACATGCCACGGCGAGCCGACGATGTGATAGGCGACCGTTGCGCCAACCGCGCTTGCCAGCATGACAGGGTAGAAATTCTCCCGCTGGCGGAAGCTCAAGACCATGCCCATGAAATAGATCGGCAGCAGTACATCGAGACCGATGGCTTTTGGATCGCCGACCATATTGCCGAGCGATGCGCCGAGAATGGTCATGGCCAGCCACAGCACATAGACCGGCGCTGCAAAGCCCATGTACCAGGAAAAGCCGACCGTGCCGGTATTTTCGTATTTCCTGACCGATTCGGCAAATTGCGGATCGACCAGCACGAAGAAGCCCGCGGCTTTTTGCAGGAAAGACCAGTTCGAGATCATTCGGGCAATGGCGGCCGAATAGAGGATATGGCGGAAATTGACGGCGAAGACGGAAAGAACGATCAGCCAGGGGGCAACCTTCTGGCCGAACAATTCGATACCCACGAGTTGGCTCGCGCCCGCATAGACGGTGCCGCTCATGATCGTGGCCTCGGTGACGCTGAGCCCGTTATCGACTGCGACCGCGCCGAACAGCGCACCGAAGGGGGCGGCGGAGAGGGCGATCGGGAAACCGCTCTTCAATCCCTCGCGAAAATCTGCATTGAACATTTCTGGAAACTCCTTGCCCGCCGCTCTATCGCCGTCCCGCCCGGCTGGCAAACGAATTGCATGAATGGATCGATTGATTCCCTTGAAGCTTCCGTTACGGTAACGCCCCATATGGCCGGTGCCGGACGGATAGTTTCACCGCCGTCCTCCCGTACCCCTCAATAGTCAGACGTTGGAAGATCGATGCTGGAAAAGCAGGAAAAGGCCGCCCTGGCCGCACGTATCCGGGACTATCTTGCCCGGGAGACCGAAGCCGAGATCGGCCATCTGCAGGCGGAAATCTTCGTGGATTTTCTGGCCGAGGAGCTGGGGCATGTTTTTTATAATGAGGGGCTCAGGGATGCGCATGCCGCGATCCTGAGACGCCTTGAGGATGCAGCAGGCGATATCGACGTGCTGGAGAAGCCGAAGCCGCGCTAAACTAGTCCCGCAAAATGTCGCGGCTTTTGAGAATGGCCGCGCCTTTTTCCCGCATCGTCGCAATCGCGGCCTTGATGCCCTGCGGATCGATGCCACGGCTGGCATCTTCGATGAAACGGACATTCACACCGGGCAGCATGTCGAGGGCATCGAGCACCGAGAAACTGACGCAATAATCGGTGGCAAGGCCGCAGACGTCGAGTTGCGTGACACCCTGACGGCTCAGATAGTCGGCCAGTCCCGTCGTCGCGCCCTGATCATTGTCGCGAAAGGCGGAATAGCTGTCGACGGCGGGGTTTTCGCCCTTCTGCTGAATATAATCGAAGGCGTCCGTCTTGAGGTCGGGATGAAATTCCGCATCCGGCGTGCCCTGCACGCAATGGTCCGGCCACATCATCTGCGGTTTGCCGGAGAGTTCGCCCATGTCGAAGGGTTTCTTGCCGGGATGCTGGGAGGCGAAGCTGCCGTGATTTTCCGGGTGCCAGTCCTGCGAGGCGACGATGAGATCGTAGCCGCCATTGTCGATCAGGGCATTGGCGATGGGCACGATCATGTCGCCATCGGCAACGGCCAGATTGCCGCCCGGGCAAAAACCGTTCTGGATATCGATGAGCAGCAGCGCCTTCATGATGTGCCTCCCTTTTCAGGGCAGGATGCCAAGCCGGCTTTAACGGATCAAGCCCCTTTCGACCTCTCCGGCAGGCACGGGTGTTTCGGGCAGGGGGCTTGCCCTGTCGCAGTCCTGCCGCATTTGCAGCAAATTTCCGGCCAAGTCGGAATTTACCTGACAATGCGGCGACGGAAATTTTTTAGGCCGATGACGACCCTTTGAGGGGCATTTCCCGGGAAGATGCGGTGCGGATGCACGCAGTCTCGGCGCAAGTCATTGTTTTGCCTTCGCCTTACAATGCGCAGACCTTAACGAATTATTTTTGCAGGGACTCGTAAACACTTTGGTTACCATAATTCGTCATGCTTCGAACCAGTCAGTTCCGAAACCGGCGTGGTGTTTGCCCGCCCTTCGGATGTCCCTAAATCCCTCCGGCGTCGGCCGGGTGTGCGTGAACGGTTCGAGTAACGAGTATCATGGCGTTTTCTGCTGCGGCCTATAATGGCGCCGGTCTTGCCGGTTCGTCTTCCGTCAAGAGAGGCAAATCCTTTGCGTTCGGCCGAATGTCCGCCCTTCTCGGCGGCGGCGCCTTTGCCGGCCTTTTCGCCTTCGCTGCCTTTGCCTCGCTGCACAGCATGGCCGCCGCTTCGCATGGTGTCGGGCAGTTTGAAAAGACGCTGGTGACGCGATTCGCTTCCACTGAGACGGCAATTGCCCACGCGGCCGCGCGGGATATTCACGTGCGCAAGTTTTCTCGCCTGAGCGACCACAGCCATGGCCAGCAGAAGGCGGTTCGCCTCGCCGGCATCATGCCCGAGATCGGCGCGAAGGAATTCAGTGAGCGCTTCGGCGCGGCTGCCAACGCAAAAGGGCAGGCGACCGTGAAGCAGCTTGCCGCGCTCAAGCCGTCGGCGATCGTCGATTCGGCGCTGGGTCGCACCCCCGAGGTTGCCTATCAGAGCGCCGTTCCGCAGCACCCGGCATTTGAAGTGGCGCTGGCGCGGCCGCAGATCGAGGAAGAGGCAAGCAGCCTGCTGCCCGATGATGTGCCGCTGCCGAGCTTCCGTCCCGAGGTGGCGATGGCTGAGACGGTTGAGCCGTCACCGCGTCCCGCGACATCGTCCAAGACCGAGGGCCATGTTCCCGACGTCGCTTCGGCACCGGCTTTCGATGCGCCGGTTCCCCTTCGCGCGCCTGCGCCGCCGAAGCAGAGCACCGGCGCCATGCTCGCCTTTGCAAAACCTGACAATCCGATGCGTGAGCCGAGCAAGATGGATGCGGTTCCGTGGCCGGATCGCGGCAACGGCACGGCGATCTACGATATTTCCTCCGGCGTGGTGCACATGCCGAATGGCGAGAAGCTCGAAGCGCATTCCGGCATCGGCAAGATGCGCGACAACCCCGATTACGTGCATGTGAGAATGCGCGGTTCGACGCCGCCTTCCAGCTATCGTCTGACGATGCGCGAGGCGCGGTTCCATGGCGTCGAGGCCATTCGCCTGACGCCCGAAAACGGCGTCAACCCGCACGGCCGCGACGGTCTTCTGGCGCATACCTACATGCTGGCGAAACGCGGTGAATCGAATGGCTGCGTGGTATTTCGGGATTACCCGCGCTTCCTTGCGGCCTTCAAGCGCGGCGAAGTCAAGCGCATGGTGGTGGTGCCGAAGTTGAACGGCAACCGGCCGACACTTGCAAGCAGCGGCGGTAAAAGCGGTGGCAAGACCCTGCTCGGCATGTTTTCGCGCGGCAGCGATTCCTGAGCTTTCCGCATTTTTCTGATGTAAAACCGCTGCGCACTTTTGCTGGAAATGCTCTAGCGACCGCGCCGCTGTGTCAGCACCATGCCGGCGAGGATAAGCAGAATGCCGAGTGCGCTTGCCCAGAGTTTCGGCGGATGATCGCCGAAAAGATCGAGAACCACGCCTGAAACCATCTGGCCGCTGATGACCAGAAGGGCGGTATTGACCGCACCGATGCGCGGAATGAGCCAGCTTCCCGAAGCGATGAAGACGACGCCGATCGGCCCGCCGATAAAGGCAAGCCAGGGCGCATCGGCGGCGCCCGGCGGAATGAGGCCGCCGACGATGAGGCCAATGACCGTCAGTACGGCAAAACCGACAATGTGGTTCCAGAACGATGCGATGAGCGGTGAGTTGGACAGGCTGAGACGGCCGTTGATCTGGCGGCTCAGCGCCACGAAGACGCCGCCGGTAAAGGCCATGGCGATCCAGACGATCATGCCGTTCTCCCGACAAGGATGATGAGTGCGCTGCCGCAGAGAATGAGCGCCACCGCCGCCATGTCCCGCAGGTCCGGCTTTCTTTTGGGCAGGCCGAAAAGGCCGAAAAGATCCGCCAGGAGGCTGAAGATCACCTGTCCGCCAAGCCCGAGCGCAATGGTGCCGGAAAGCGCCAGCGGCGAATTGACGGCGGTGGAGGTGAGGATGACGATAGCCGCACCCACGACCCCGCCGCAATAGGCCCAGAGCGGCGCTTTCGGTTTTTCCGCCGCGCCCACTTCTTTCTTCGGGCGCATGATGGCGAGATAGATCAGCGCCGCCACCGTGCCGGTGCCATGCGCCGTCCACGAGGAAAACAGCGCATTGCCGTAATGGGCAAGCTGACCGTTAAAATGCACCATCAATGTCAAAAGGCAGCCGCTGGCGAAGGCGGCGGCAAGATGCAGCGGGTTGAGGCGTGGATGCGTCGTGTCTGTCATGGCGGGCCGGAAAGCTGAAGATGGAGACGAGCTTTAGCCCATATGTGCCTGAAGCGGAATCGAATTGCGCCGGCTCACGGTTTTAGACGACATTATCCTGTGCGTTGCGGAACAAGCGATGCGGCCACGCATTATTCCACCATGAAGAAGACGACGCGCAAACCATTGAACCGGATGACGATTTTCGTCATTTCTATTTTCATTCTCGCAGCCGTGATCGCGGCGGTCTACCTCGTCGGCTTCACGCCCGGCGAAGTATAAGACGGATCGATCAACGACCGGCTGGGGCGGTTTTGCCTTTGCCGCGCTCCATCGCAACGGACACTTTGGCGACTGCGAAGCGAATGCCGCGCAGCAGGAACCGGCTGGTTTCCAGATAGGCGCGATAGGGCAAAACGGTGAAATAGCGCCAGCGCGGCAGGCGGTAGATGCGCAGATTGTTCTGGATCTGGCTTTCCCCATCCGCATCCTGCGTGGCGCAGAGCGGGTAGAGGAAGGCCGCCTTCAGCCCTGCGAGATATTCCAGATCGAATGCGATGTCATAAGCGAGCCGCATGGGGATCAGCTTCGATATCCATTTTCCGGCGCGGCGGTTGACGAGATAGGCTCCCGATCCTTTTTCCCGCGTGATGGCAATGGCGAGCGAACGACCATTGGAAAGCTGGCGGAACGGGAATTTGCGGCCATTGCTGACGGTCGTGAGCCGCAGCAAATCCCAGTCGCCGCCATTCAGCACCGCCTCGTCGATGGCGTTGAGAAAATCATCGTCGAAGACCACGTCATCCTCGAGGATGAGCGCGATATCGGCATCGCCCGCCATGAATTTATTGGCGCAGGCGACATGGCTGAGATAGCAGCCGATTTCCGGCGGCGAGGTGCGGCGGCCATGCATGAGCATGTAGGAAATCTCGCTGAATTCCGGGATGGGGTAATTCAGTTCCCTGCCATTGACGCCGGGGACACGCTCCGCCTTGAGCCCCATGGCATCGAGGCGCGCGGTCATATCCGCGAGGCGTTTGGTGGCGCTATCCATATTGATCAGGAAAACGGCGAGCCTGCGCTGGCTTTTCGGTAATATATGCAACGGTGTCCTCGCCTGTTCCACTTCCCCATTGCAACTCCTTTATTGCAACGGCATGACGCGGGCTACGGAAAAAGCACCCTTCAGGCACTCATGGTTGCCGAATCAGACCTTTTCCACAAATCCGTCTAGCACACGCTTCTGCCCGGCGCGATCGAAGTCGATCGTCAGCTTGTTTCCTTCGATGGCAGAGATGTTGCCATTGCCAAATTTGAGGTGGAAGACGCGGTCGCCAACAAAGAATTTCGATGGCGTGTCGGCGACGGATTTCGCCACCAGTTCGCCGTCGATCGTGCGGGTGCGCGGGCCGCTTTCGCCATAACCGATCCGTTCCACCGCATGGCCGGAGCGGGTGCCCCAATTGTCACGGGTGGCGTCGCTGCGGTTCTGCTGCGCGCGCTTCCAGCCGGGGGTGGAATAGTTGTTTGTGAAAGGATCGGCCTTGTCGAAACGCGACTGACCATAGCCGCCGCGTCCGCCATAACCGCCGTAACTGCTGTCGGATGCCGCGACATCCACATGGGCGGGCGGCAATTCATCGAGGAAACGCGAGGGCAGGGTGGATTGCCACAGCCCGTGAATGCGCCGGTTCGACACGAACCAGATATGGCAGAGCTTCTTGGCGCGGGTGATGCCAACGTAAGCGAGACGGCGTTCTTCTTCCAGACCGGAGCGCCCGCCTTCGTCCAGCGCCCGCTGGTGCGGGAACAGGCCTTCTTCCCAGCCGGGCAGGAAGACGGTGTCGAATTCCAGACCCTTGGCGGAGTGCAGCGTCATGATGGAGACGGCATCGAGATTTTCGTTCTGCTCTGCATCCATGACGAGGGCGACGTGCTCGAGGAATCCGCGCATGCTCTCGAAGGCCTCCATCGAGCGGATGAGTTCCTTCAGGTTCTCAAGCCGTCCGGGCGCTTCGGCCGTCTTGTCGGCCTGCCACATGGCGGTATAGCCGCTTTCGTCGAGAATCTGCTCGGCAAGCGTGGTGTGCTCGGTGTTTTCCAAGAGGCCCTGCCAGCGGCGGAAATCCTGTACCACATCGAACAGCGCCTTGCGCGCCTTCGGTTTCAGCTCGTCGGTCTCGATGATGTCGGCGGCCGCTGCCAGCATCGGAATATCGCGGGCGCGGGCATAGTCGTGCAGGTTACGGATCGTCGTATCGCCAAGACCGCGCTTCGGCGTATTGACGATCCGCTCAAAGGCGAGATCGTCAGCCGGCTGGCAGACAAGGCGGAAATAGGCCATGGCGTCGCGGATTTCGAGGCGCTCATAAAAGCGCGGGCCGCCGATGACGCGGTAATTGAGGCCAAGCGTCACGAAACGGTCTTCGAACTCGCGCATCTGGAAGGAGGCGCGGACGAGGATCGCCATGTCGTTCAGATTATGGTTCTTGCGCTGGAGCTGTTCGATCTCCTCGCCGACCGCACGGGCTTCCTCCTCGGAATCCCAGGCGGCATGCACCACGACCTTTTCGTCATCCGGGCTGCTGCGTTCGGTGAAGAGCGTCTTGCCGAGACGACCCTCATTATGGGCGATCAGATGGCCGGCCGCGCCGAGAATATGCTCGGTGGAGCGGTAGTTGCGCTCGAGCTTGATGACCTTGGCGCCGGGGAAATCCTTGTCGAAGCGGAGGATATTGTCCACTTCCGCACCGCGCCAGCCATAGATCGACTGGTCGTCGTCGCCCACGCAACAGACGTTCTGCGGTTCGCCCTTGGCGCGCTGGGCAAGCAGCCTCAGCCACATATATTGCGCCGTATTGGTGTCCTGATATTCGTCCACCAGAATGTAACGAAACTTCTGGTGATACTCCTTCAGAATATCGGTGTGGCGGCGGAAGATGCTGATGGGATGCATCAGAAGGTCGCCGAAATCGCAGGCGTTCAGCGTTTTCAGGCGGTTCTGATAGGCGGAGTAAAGTTCGCGGCCCTTGCCATTGGCGAAAGCGCGGCTGTCGCCCTCCGGAATGTCCGGCGGCGTCAGGCCCTTATTCTTCCAGCCGTCGATCATGCCGGCGAACTGCTTTGCCGGCCAGCGCTTGTCGTCCAGCCCTTCGGCCTGAATGAGCTGCTTGATCAGCCGCACCACGTCATCCGTATCGAGAATGGTGAAGTCCGATTTCAGGCCGACGAGTTCGGCGTGGCGGCGCAGCAGCTTGACGCCGATGGAGTGGAAGGTGCCGAGCCACGGCATGCCCTCGACAGCGCCGCCGACGAGAACGCCGATACGTTCCTTCATCTCGCGGGCAGCCTTGTTGGTAAAGGTCACGGCAAGAATCTGGCTTGGATAGGCGCGGCCGGTGGCCAGAATATGGGCGATGCGGGTCGTCAGAACACGGGTCTTGCCGGTGCCGGCGCCGGCGAGCACGAGAACGGGTCCGTCCAGCGTTTCCACGGCATCGCGTTGTTCCGGGTTGAGGCCGGAAAGATAGTCGGGCGCAGCACGCGTCTGATCGCGCGCCGCCATGGCGCGGGCGGCAATGCCAAGCCCGCCGCCGCTTTCCGCACCGGCATTGTTCGTTGCCCTGCGCGGTGCGGCGGGTTCCTCATCGAAGAACGGCATATCGTCAAAACTGTTGCTCATGCGGCCCAATGTAGTGATTCGGGATATAAAGGCCAGAACCGTGTTCTGCTTTTATTCCGGTATCAACCGTCAAAACGCCCATTCCAAGGCATTTTTTCGTTTCATATCTGCCTGTCGGCGTCGAAAGCGGCGTCAACGGGCACTTGCAGCGCCACCGCAAGCTGGTTGGTCTTGGCGGCAAGCGCGATGACGCGCAGCAAATCGGCATGCTGCTCTGTCGTCATGCCCTTGGCTTTTGCTGCTGCCGTGTGGGAATGGGCGCAATAGGAGCAGCCATTGGTGACGGAAACGGCGATATAGAGCATTTCCTTCACCACGGGATCGAGCGCCGAAGGTGTCGCCATCACCGCCTTGACCTCACCCCATGTCTTTTCAAGCAGATCGGCATCGAAGGCGAGGTAGAGCCACATATTGTTGATGAAATCCGATTTGCGGGTGGCGCGGATGTCATCGAACACCGCCTTGACGCGCGGGTCGGTTTCCGGGTTTTCGGTCTTCGTCACGGTGCTCATGGCTCCCTCCGGTTATGGCGTATCGAGGGCGCAGATTAGCCCAATGGCGAATATTTGCGACAGGAATGCACGGATGGATTGCAGATTGGCTGCTTCTGGCGGCAATTGCGCCCAAATTACAATTACGTAAGGAACGGATTTGTGCGTTGCCTTGCCTCAGCCAAGCAGGAATACTGCATCTGTCCCGGAACGCAGATTTTCGGGAATGCTTTATGCTGCGCGGATCAACCGGAGAAATATATGCGGGTCTGGAAACAGGTGGGTGTCAGTGTTGCCGTGGTGGGAGCGGGGCTCTGTCTCTGGGGCTTCTATTCGCCCGAAGCCCGCAATGTGCTCGCCAGCATGGGGCTTGGCAAAACGCCTGCCGGCGCCGTCGAGGTTGCCGCCGCTACGCCCGGTTCGGGTCAAAACGCCGGCGGTGCGCGCCGCAACGGCAACGCCACACTGGTGGTGACGGCCCCGGTGAAGAAAGGCACGGTCAATGACCGGCTGAACGCCATCGGTAATGGCGAGGCGATCCAGTCGGTTGTCGTCATGCCGCAGGCTTCCGGCACGCTTTCCGAAATTCGCACGTCGTCCGGCGCACGTGTCGTGAAGGGGCAGGTGCTGGCGCGGCTCGACGACGAGGAGCAGGTGATCGAGCGCGACAAGGCGCAGGTGGCGCTGCGCAGCGCCGTTGAAAAATCCAATTCCTACAAGAACCTGAAATCCGTTTCCCGCCTCGATGTGCTGGATGCGCAGATTGCCGAGGAAGCCGCCAAGCTTGCGCTGAGCACGGCCGAACTCAATCTCAAGCGGCGCGACATCGTTGCGCCGATAGAGGGTGTGGCGGGTATCGTCGCCGCCAATATCGGCGATAACGTCACCACGCAGTCAACCATCGTCAGCATCGATGACCGTTCGGAAATTCTCGTCAATTTCTGGGCTCCCGAGCGGTTCGCAACCGCGATCAAGGTCGGCATGCCGGTGGAGGCCACGTCCATTTCCCGGCCGGGTGAGACCTTCAAGGGCGAGATCGAGGCGGTCGACAACCGCGTCGATGAGGCGAGCCGCACGATCCGTATCCGGGCGAAATTCGGCAATGAAAAGGACGAGCTGAGGGCGGGCATGTCCTTCGGCGTGACCATGCGTTTTGCCGGGGAAACCTATGCCTCGGTCGATCCGCTGGCCGTGCAATGGGATGCGGAAGGCTCTTACGTCTGGCGCGTGGCCGACAATAAATCGAACAAAGTGCGGGTGCAGATCGTGCAACGCAATCCCGATGCCGTTCTCGTCAAGGCGGAGCTGGCGGATGGCGAACCTGTCGTGATCGAGGGCCTTCAGCGTGTGAGGGAAGGCGGCGCGGTCCGCGTTGGCAACCAGCCGAAGCCTGAAGAGGTTGCCAGCCAATGACGACGCAGCCACCCTCCGGGCAGGATTCCAAGCTCGCCTTTACGGCATTGTTCGTGCGCCGGCCGATTCTGGCGGCGGTTCTCAACACGCTGCTGGTCGTTGCCGGCCTTGCAGCGCTGGTGGGCGTTGAAGTGCGTGAACTGCCTGACGTCGACCGGCCGACGATCAGCGTCAGGACCACCTATGAGGGGGCGGCGCCCGAAACCATCGATCAGGAAGTGACGCAGACCATCGAAGGTGCGGTGGCGCGGGTCAGCGGCGTCAAATCCATCTCGTCCAACTCGCAATTCGGCACCAGCCGCGTGACGCTGGAATTCGGCGACAATGTCGATCTGGCGGTTGCCGCCAACGATGTGCGCGACGCCATCGGCCGCGTCACCAATCAGCTGCCTGACGATGCCGACGAACCGCAGATCATCAAGGCAGATTCCGACAGCCAGCCGATCATGCGCCTTGCCGTCACTTCCTCCACGCTCAGCATGGAAGACCTGACCAAGCTTGTGGATGACGAGATCATCGACCGTCTGGCTGCCGTCGACGGCGTGGCCGATGTGGAGCTTTACGGCGATCAGGAAAAGGTTTTCCGGGTCGATCTCAATCAGGCGGCGCTCGCCAGCCGCGGTTTGACGGTGACCGATGTTTCGAACGCGCTTGCCAGCGCAGCCCTCGACGTGCCGGCGGGGTCGCTGAAAAGCACGACGCAGGACATCGTCGTGCGCGCCACCGCCAGCCTGACGAAGCCCGAGGATTTCTCCAATCTCCTGATCAAGAACAATATCCGCCTCAGGGACGTCGCGACCGTCATGCTGGGCGCGGATGATGAATCCACCTCGCTGCGCTCCAACGGCGTGCAGGGTGTCGGTCTCGGTGTCATCCGGCAGGCGCAGTCGAACACGCTCAGCATCTCGACCGGCGTGAAGGCCGCCGTCGACGCCATGTCGGCCAATCTGCCCGAAGGTACGCGTATCGTCGTCACCAGTGACGATGCCGTCTTCATTGAAGGCGCGCTGCATGAGGTCGAGTTGGCGCTCGGTCTCTCGGCGATCATCGTGGTCGTCGTGCTCTATCTCTTCCTGCGCGACTGGCGCGCCACCCTCATCCCGGCAATCACCATGCCGGTGGCGCTGATCGGCACCATTGTCGCCATCTATATGGTCGGCTTTTCGGTCAATATCCTGACTCTGCTTGCCATCGTTCTGGCGACGGGCCTCGTGGTCGATGACGCCATCGTGGTGCTGGAAAATATCGTGCGCCGCCGGGCGGAAGGCATGGGGCCGCGGGCCGCTGCCGTTCTCGGCACGCAGGAAGTCTTTTTCGCGGTCATCGCGACGACGGCGACGCTTGCCGCCGTGTTCATTCCGCTCTCCTTCCTGCCGGGCCAGCTTGGCGGTCTGTTCCGTGAATTCGGTTTCGTGCTGGCCTTCGCGGTGGGCTTGTCCTCCATCGTGGCGCTGACGCTCTGCCCGATGCTGGCCTCGCGCATGCTGAAGGAGGGGTTGAAGGAGCCGACGGGGCCGCTCGCATGGTTCGGCAATGTCTTTGCCTCCACCTACAAAACGACGCTTTCCGCCTGCCTCAACAATCCGCTGATCGTCATCGTCGTGGCGCTGATCTTTTCCGGCCTGTCGTGGATCGCCTTCGGCATGATCCAGAACGAGTTGACGCCGCGCGAGGACCGCGCCTCGATCATGATGCGGGTCACCGCGCCGCAGGGCGTCAGCCTCGAATATACCCGCGACCAGTTGCAGCGGATCGAAGAAAACCTGCAGCCGCTGCGCGACAGCGGTGAAATCCGCAATATTTACTCCATCACCGGCATGAACGGCTCGTCCAATACCGGTTTCATGGTGCTGACGCTTGCGCCCTGGGCAGATCGTGAGCGCACGCAGAACCAGATTGCCGCCGATGTCACTTCCGCCGCCAACAGGGTGCCGGCGCTGCGCGGCAATGCAATGCAGCCGAACAGCCTGCGAATTCGCGGTGCCGGTAACGGCCTGCAGATGGCGATGGTTGGCAGCAACTATGCGGCGCTGACCGAGGCGACGCAGAAATTGCTGCTTTCCATGGAGGAAAGCGGCCTGTTCGATACGCCGCGTTTCGACAATGAACCCAATCAGGCGCAAATCTCCGTCTCCATCGACCGCGAGCGTGCGTCGGATCTCGGCATCGATATCACCGGCCTGTCGCGCGCCATGCAGTCGCTGCTGGAAGGGCGCTCGATTGTCGACGTCTTCGTGGATGGCGATGCGATTCCCGTGCGGCTTTTGTCTTCCACCCGGCCGATCAACGATCCGACCGATCTGGAAAACGTCTTCCTGAAGACGGGCGACGGCAAGATCGTGCCGATGTCGGTCATCGCCACGCTGAAGGAAAATGCGGTTGCGCCGCAGCTCAACCGCGAGCAGCAGCTTCCCTCCGTCGGCTTTACCGCCAATCTCAAGGACGGCGTTTCGCTGGGTGAGGCGCTGCAAAAGGTGAATGAGCTTTCGCAATCCGTCATGCCGGCCGGCGCACGCCTGCTGCCGCTGGGCGAAGCGGCGACGCTCGAGGAAAATTCGAGCGGCATGTTGCTGACCTTCGGTTTTGCCATCGCCATCATCTTCCTCGTGCTTGCTGCGCAGTTCGAAAGCGTGCTGAGCTCGGTCATCATCATGACGACGGTGCCGCTAGGCCTTGCCTGCGCGGTCATCGCGCTGCTCGTTACCGGTTCAAGCCTCAACGTCTATAGCCAGATCGGGCTCGTACTCCTCGTCGGGGTGATGGCGAAAAACGGTATTCTCATCGTGGAATTCGCCAATCATCTGCGCGATCAGGGCGCAACCGTGCGGGAAGCCATTGAAAAGGCCACCAGCATTCGTCTGCGCCCTGTCATGATGACGATGATTGCGACCATTCTCGGCGGTGTTCCGCTGGTGCTGGCGCAGGGTGCTGGCGCGGAAGCGCGCATCGCGCTCGGCTGGGTCATCGTCGGCGGCCTCGGTTTTGCGACGCTGGTGACGCTTTACATCACGCCGGTCTCCTACCTGCTGATCGCCCGCTTCGCGAAACCGCAGGCGGATGAGGAAATCCGTCTTCACCGCGAGCTTGAACTTGCCGCCCGCCGCAAGGCGCTGGAAGAGGACAAGCCGCTGCTGGCGGCGGAATAAAAGCGGTTGCCGCCAAACAGTGTTTGGCGCAATCGCGATGCTGGACAAAGCGTTAACCTTATCCCATACCACCTGACGGAATTTCGTAACGGATCGAATCCTTTACGGGCAGATGTTGCGGTGGAGACGGACGATGGCGCTGAAAGATGTGGTGGCGGGAAAGCGGAACGAAGAGGGCATCGCGTCGGCACTCGCGGTGCTGAAGCAGCAGCTTGGAGACAGGCTCCAGACCGGACAGGCGTTCCGCGAACAGCATGGCCACACCACCACTTATCTGACGCTGCAGGCCCCTGACGGCGTCGTTTTTGCCGAGAGCGCCGATGATGTGAAGGCCGTGGTAAAGGTCTGCGCGCAATATAAGGTGCCGGTCATTCCTTTCGGAACGGGCTCTTCGCTGGAAGGGCAGGTGAATGCGCCGAACGGCGGAATCTGCATCGATTTCAGCCGGATGAATCGCATCATTGAGGTGAATGCCGAAGATCTGGACGTGACGGTGGAGCCGGGTGTGACGCGCGAGGACCTCAATGTCTATCTGCGCGATACCGGCCTGTTTTTCCCCATCGATCCCGGCGCCAATGCCTCCATCGGCGGCATGGCCTCGACGCGAGCCTCCGGCACCAATGCCGTGCGTTACGGCACGATGAAGGACAATGTGCTGGCCGTCACCGCCGTCGTTGCCAATGGCGAGGAAATCCGCACCGCCCGCCGTGCCCGCAAATCGTCTGCGGGTTACGATCTGACGCGGCTTTTCGTCGGTGCAGAGGGAACGCTGGGTGTCATTACCTCCGTTACGCTGCGCTTGCAGGGTATTCCTGAAAAAATCGCCGGCGGGGTCTGCACCTTCGACAGCATCAAGGCGGCCTGCGATGCCGTCATCATGACGATCCAGATGGGGGTTCCGGTCGCCCGCATCGAATTGCTGGACGAAGTGCAGGTGCGGGCCTGCAATGCCTATTCCGGCCTGAACTACGCCGAGAAGCCGACACTCTTCGTGGAATTCCACGGCACCGAGGAAACGGCGGCGCTGCAATCGCAGCAGTTCGCCGAAATCGCCGCCGAATGCGGCGGCGTCGATTTCCGCTGGACGAGCGACGCTGCCGAGCGCAACAAGCTCTGGAAAGCGCGGCACGATGCCTATTGGGCTTCTCGCGCGCTCGCGCCGCATCTCGACGGGCTTTCCACCGATGTCTGCGTGCCGATTTCGCGGCTCGCGGATTGCGTGGTGGAAACGCAGCGGGATATTCAGGAAAACGGATTTCTGGCACCCATCGTCGGCCATGCGGGCGACGGGAACTTCCACGTCCTTATTCTGTTCGATGGCAAGGACGCGGAAAGTGTGGCGAAAACCGAAGCCTTCGTCGCCCGTCTCAACCGCCGCGCCATCGCTATGGACGGCACCTGCACCGGTGAACACGGCATCGGACAGGGCAAGATGAGTTTCCTCGCCGAAGAGGCCGGCAATGCGTTGGATCTCATGCGCGCCATCAAAACGTCGCTCGATCCCGATAACATCTTCAATCCGGGCAAGTTGTTCCGGCTTGTCTGATCATTCTCATATTTGATTGGTACAAAAGGCTGCTTGCCGTTAAGGCAGAAAAGAATAGGTTTGCAGCGTTCGCGAAGGGAGATGCAGGTCAGTGCTCGGACGTATTCTGGTTTTTCTGGGCGGACTGCTGGCCGTGGTGCTGTTTTCGGCGCTGCTTATTCCCTATTTCGTCGACTGGACGGATTTCCGCCGCGATTTCGAGGATCAGGCAAGCCGTATTCTCGGCAAAAAGGTGGTGGTGCATGGCCGCGTCGAAGCCCGTATCCTGCCTTTTCCTTCGGTAACATTGCATGATGTGCGCGCCGGAACGGATGCGGATGGATCGCCGCTCATTCAGGTCGCGCGTTTTTCCATGGATGCCGAGCTTGCGCCTTTCCTCTCGGGCGAGGCGCGTATCTTCGACATGCGCATCGAGGAACCCAAGGCCAAGATAAGGCTGCTTAAGGACGGCACGCTGGACTGGATGCGTGGCAGCCGGGCGGAAATTCCCGCCCGCACCGTGGTTCTGGAAAGCGTACAGATCGAAGGCGGGCAGATCGAATTCATCGATGAGCAATCCGGCCGCAACCGTGTCGTGACCGGTCTCAATGCCGACATGTCCGCCAATTCGCTGGCCGGGCCGTGGAAGGCGGAGGGACGCGCCGCCGTCGACGGACATCCGGGCTCCTTCTCGCTCTCCAGCAGCGAGCCGGATTATGCCGCCGGCCGCATGGGGCTGAGGATGCGGCTGGTGCCGGACGAACACCCGGTCGAGGTCGATCTCGATGGCGCGATTGCCGCAACGGCGGGAAAGCCGGCCTATAGCGGTTCTTTCTCCTTCAGTTTCCGCGAAGACGAAAAGCAGAAACAGCAGGCCGGACAATCGCTGTTTTCCTCGCCCCGCACACGCGGCAGCTTTGAACTCACCAATGAAAGCGTGCGCATACCGAGCTACCGAATGGAGCTCGGCGGCAGCGAAAATCCCTATGTCGTGACAGGGGAAGCGACGCTTGATACCGGCGCCAAGCCGGAATTCCTGCTGACGGCCGATGGCCAGCAGATCGATGTCGCCCGGTTTGCGCCGCCCGTCGTGCAGGCTGGCAAGACCTCGCGCCAGCCCACCGCCTCGGTGCGCCAGCGTATCGAGGCCTTTGCGGCCATGGTGGCCCGCATTCCGGTGCCGCCGGTGCCGGGCAAGGCCAGCATCAGCCTTCCGGCGCTCGTTTCCGATGATACGACCATTCGCGACATCAGGCTGGATGTGCGCCCTGAAGGCAGCGGCTGGCAGGTGGTGAATGCGGTTGCGACCCTGCCGGGCCGGACGCAGCTCGAAGCCAAGGGGTCGCTGACGCTTCTCGGCGGCCCTGCCTTCAACGGCAATCTGCTTCTCGCCTCCAACCAGCCCTCGGGTCTGGCGAACTGGCTTTCCGGTTCCGTCGATCCGGCGATCCGCCAGCTCAATGCCGCCGGTTTTTCCGCCGATGTCTCGCTGACGACGCTCAACCAGCGTTTCGACAATCTGGAGCTTGCAGTCGGCGATGCGTCGCTGAAGGGGGAGCTGGAGCGGCGCTCCGACGGCAAGACTTCCAATCTTTCCATCGATCTTGCCGGCAATGAAATCGATCTCGATGCGCTGAAGGCGCTCGGCAGTCTGGCGCTTGGCGATCAGGTCGGCAGTTCCGTCCTCGACCACCGCATTACCGCGAAATTCAAGGCCGACCGGTTCAACATGGCCGGTGTGACCGCCAATCATGTCGAGACCGCCTTCACCATGGCGGGCGGCGTTCTCTCGCTGGAGAACATGACGGCCGGAGACATCGCCGGTGCGGAAGTCAGGGCAAGGGGTGAGCTGCAGGGTTCGCTGCTGAAATATGCGGGCAAGGGCACGGTGAACCTGCATGCGGCGGATATGCAGCCGTTCTTCACCATGCTGCAGCAGAAGTTGCCGAACCATCCATTCCTCAGCCGTCTGGCGGCGAGTGCGCCGTGGTACGCCAATTCCGACCTGGCAATGGACGTTTCCGTCAATAGCGAAAATGGCGGTGCCAATGTCGCCGTTTCCGGCACCGTTAATGGCAGCCGGCTGTCGGCCGTGGCCAAGATGCCGGATTTCCTGTCGATCACCGATGATACCGCCATGTCGCTGGAAGCGGTTCTGAAAAACCAGTCGACGGCCATCCTGTTCGGGCAGGCGGGGCTCGATCCGCTGCCCTTCGATGCGGATGGCGAGGGCCTTCTATCCATCAAGCTCAACGGCACGCTCGGCTCGCCCGCCCAGACGGAACTGCGCTTCTCGACGGAGCGCACGCATTTTTCGATGAACGGTTCCTTTGCCGTTTCGTCCGCCAATTTCGGTGAGGGCAGCGCCGACGTGGCGCTCGAAAGCGCCGACATAGAGCCCTATCTCATCATGAACGCCGTTGGGCTGCCGCAGCTTGGCGGCGGCATGGCGTTGAAGGCCAACGCGAAAGTGGCGGTGGATGGGCAGAAGATCGCGCTTTCCTCGATAGGCGGGCAGGCGGGCGGAAATCCGTTCTCGGGCAATCTGACCTTCCAGCGCGCCGCGCCCTATCCCGTCACCGGCGATCTTGCGGTCAGAACGGCCGATCTCGCCTGGCTGGGTGATGCGATCTATGGGCCGGTGATCGATCCGGAAACCGGGGCGCTCAACGCCAAGCCGCTGGCCATGGCCGCGTTCCCGCAGCTCAAGGCTTCGCTTGCCTTGAAAGCGGAAAGCTTCGAGGCCGGCCCTTTCGGCACGGTCACGGGTGTTTCGGCCAAGGTCACGCATGATGCGGGCAGCCTGTCGCTCGACGATGTTGCCGGCACCTTCATGGGCGGCAAGCTGACGGGACGGCTCGCCATGTCGACGGGCGAGGGGGCGGGCATTTTCCGCACCAAGATCGCGGTCGCCGACGCCAATCCGGAGCCGATCCTGTGGGCGAATGCCAACGGGCCGGTCGCGGCGGGCCGGGTCGCCATCGACCTGACGGCCGAATCGACCGGCAAGAGCGTCGGTCAAATGCTGAAATCGGCAGGCGGTTCGGGTGAAATCCGGGTCGGTGGGCTGGTGCTGAAGGGGCTCAATCCCGGCACTCTGCCGCCGATCCTGCAGGCGGCGGACGGCTTGCAGCAGCCGATCGACGCGCCCAAGGTGCGGCCGCTGGTGGACCAGAGCCTGTGGCAGGGTGAAATTGGCCTCGGCGATGTGACCTTGCCGTTCTCGCTGAATGGCGGCGCGCTTCATTTCAAGAATTTGCGTGCGGGGATCGATCCGGTAACGCTGACGGCCGATGCAACGGTCGATCTTGCGGCTTCGACGGTGAATGGCGACCTCGATCTCCTGTTCAATCCCGGCACCGAAACGGTTGCGGGGGCCGAGCCTTCGGTGCGCCTGAATTATAACGGCCCGCTTGCGGCGCCGGCTTTGACGACCGACGTTTCGGCGCTCAGCAACTACCTGTCGCTCCGGGCTTTCGAAAAGGAGCGTCGCCGGGTGGAGGCTATGCAGGCCAGCGTTCTCGAAAAGCAGCGTCTGCGCCGCGAAGTGGCCCTTTATCGCTCGCAGGCGGCCGAGCGGCAGGCCGAGAAGGAACGGGCGGAGGCGGAAGCCAAGGCCAAGGCCGAAGAAGAGGCGCGTTTGAAGGCTGCGGCCGAAGAACGTCTGCGTCAGGAAAAGGAACAGCAGGAGCGGTTGCAGCAGCAACAGCAGCAACAGCAACAGCAGGAACAGGGGCAACAGCCGACGCCCGAGCGGCAGTCCGCGCCGGTTCTGGTGGTGCCTCCGACGGAAAATGCCATCCGGCAACTGGCGCCGGAAAATGCTCCCGCGACGCCGTGAGCTTGCGGGTAGGGGAGGGCTGATCGGTCTTCATATTGCGAAAGTGGGGAAACCTGTCCCGGAACGTTGCATCATCCTCGAGCATGAGTCGAGAATCTCATGATAAACTCGTTCCCTAACGGCGGAAACCCGGGAACGCTTCGCGGTGGATGTGATAGGTCGGGGAACAGTATTTGAAAGCAAGGCTACGCAATACGGGAAATGCCTTGCAGCGCAGACTAGGCCGCCAATGTTTAATGAATGCTTTCACGGCGTTACGAGTTTTTGGCAGTAATTTTTGTAGTCCGGAGGGACAAATGCGGACAGAGGCATCCACAGGCCGTGACCGATTGCGTATCTTTACTCACGCCGGAAAACCTCAGCGGGTTTTCAGCCAGTTCAGCACATAAACCCGCAGTGACGAGGACAGATTGCTGTCGGCGGAGCGGTTGTCGTCTATTTCGGCAAGCAGGGCCGCGAAACTGATCTTGCGTCTTTCCGCAATGGTTTTCAGCTCGTCCCAGAATGCGTCCTCGAGTGAAATGCTAGTGCGGTGGCCGTGCAACGTCGCGGAGTGCTTGCGGATCATCAGATCGGTCTCCGGTGAAACCGGTTGGAGGTCTGAATCATGTCTCCCCGGCAAGTCCCTGTTTGCGATTCTTTTCCGATAGTCCCGAAATCAGCGGCGTCCGGCCGGCCTGTCAGTCTTTGCCGGCCCCGTCATCGTTTTTTTCGAGCCGCCCTTGATCGAGCGCCTTTTCGGCCTTTTCGTTCAGGGCCGAGGTGAGATTTTTTTCGGTCTTGGTGCGGCCAAAGGACAGGCGGTTCTGCTCCGCCTGCTTTTCTTTTTCGCTACGGGCTTTCTGTTTGCGAAACTGACGCAGATTGACGATATCGGCCGCCATGGGGATATGTCTCCTCGGGTTTCGTAAGCGCTGCGTAAAAGCCGTTATTGCTTCTTGCGGAAGGCATCCAGCGAAACGACCGAGCCTTCCTTCTTTTCCTCTCCGGATTTGGGCGTCTCGGAAGCGGCAGCGGGCTTGGCCTCATGGGAAACGGGATAAGCGGTGATCTCTGCGTCTTCGATTTCTTCCTCTTCGGCCAGAGGCACGTCGAATTCGAGCTCGAAATTGACGGAAGGATCGTAGAAACCGCGAATGGCGTTATAAGGGATCACCAGCTTTTCCGGGGTATCCGAGAAGGACAGGCCGATTTCGAAGCCGGTTTCGGTTACTTTCAGGTCCCAGAACTGATGCTGGATAACGATGGTCATCTGCTCGGCATATTTCGCCTTGAGGTGCTGGGAAATCCGCACACCCGGCGCGCCGGTCAGAAAGGTGATGAAAAAGTGGTGGTCGCCGGGCAGACGGCCGGTTGCGGCCACTTCACCCAAAACCTTACGAATAACGCCGCGAAGGGCATCCTGTGCGAGAATGTCGTAACGGATATGATCCTGCCCCATGCGGTCCTGTCTTTCCCTTATTCGAACGTCTTTTAATGCACGGCGCGGCTTGCGCGCCAAGGACGCTGTAACACTTTGAATCTCCGCGTAATCCTTGAGCCGGGATCATTCCCGATCCTGACGCTCACGCGTTGACAAAGTATACGCAATGTCCTGAACGGCAGCAACGGAAAAGCCGATGCCTATTGCGAGTCAGCTATCATATAACCAATTCAGGCAAAATGGAGAAGGTGGAGGTTTCTGTTGCCAGGTACCTCCGAACCCCGCCTCACGGGGCTAACCGTGAGGACTTTAGAGCGGAATTCCCGCACCGCCATTAGGCAGCGAGAGCATATTCCTTAGCGTTGTTGTCGTTTGCAACTACACTTGTGACCCGATAACGGCGGTATCATGCCGAGCAAAAGTTCGATCTTTACGCCCTTGTCGATCCTATTTCGCCCCCATCAAAAGCCGGCCTTCGTTTCATGAAAGTCCGCCGGTTTTTGGTGGAGGCGCCGGGTACCGCCCCCGGGTCCAATAGGTTTATTACACCGACCGTTTATCGCCATAGCCGGGTTGCCCCGGCAAGGCTCATATAGGCGTTTCGACCGCCTGAGAAAAGGGGGGTGATGACAATTCCATGAAAAGGTTTCGTGATTGCGGCCCGCACTTTAGACAATTCTTGACGACGAGGGATTGCTGTCCCATTGTCCATGCAACCGGTCACCAGAAGCAACACCGGGCCGGGGGCACACGAAGGAGTGGACATGACTGACTATCTCGCAGATGTGAAGAAATACGACGCAGCAGCCGACGAAGCGGTGGTCGGCAAGATCGTCAAACATCTCGGCATCGCCCTGCGCAACCGGGATTCCTCGCTGGTGTCCGCTTCCGATCCGGAAGAGCTTGCACGTGTGAAGGCGAGCTGGTGCGGCAAGAAGCTCGGCGTGACCGACGGCACGGCCGATCAGGCAATCGATGCCGTTGCCAAGGCCATGGCTGCGGACCGCTCCAAATCGCGCGTGACCTTTTATTATCTGGTCGCCAAGGAACTGGGCAAGCTCCAGTCGCTTTGATTTAACGGGGATAAGCCCGCATTAGATGATTGGTTCTGCCGCCCTGTGCTATTATATTGCCCTGATATCAGGGAATCGGCGGCAGAACGCATGAAACAATATCTCGATCTTCTCCGGCATGTGATGGAAACCGGCTCCGACCGCGGAGACCGCACCGGTACGGGCACGCGCTCGGTGTTCGGTTACCAGATGCGTTTCGACCTTTCCGAAGGCTTTCCGGTTCTCACCACCAAGAAGCTGCATCTGCGCTCCATCATTCATGAACTGCTGTGGTTCCTGAAGGGCGATACCAATATCGCCTATCTCAAGGAAAACGGCGTTTCCATCTGGGATGAGTGGGCCGACGAGAACGGCGATCTCGGTCCGGTCTATGGTGCGCAGTGGCGCTCGTGGCCCGCACCGGACGGTCGCCATGTCGACCAGATCGCGCTTTTGATCGAGGGCCTGAAAACCAATCCGAATTCCCGCCGTCACATCGTTTCGGCCTGGAACCCGGCGCTGGTGGACGAGATGGCGCTGCCGCCCTGCCATTGCCTGTTCCAGTTCTATGTTTCCGATGGCAAGCTCTCCTGCCAGCTCTATCAGCGCTCGGCCGACATTTTCCTCGGCGTGCCGTTCAACATCGCATCCTATGCGCTGCTGACGCTGATGGTGGCGCAGGTCACCGGCCTGAAGCCGGGCGATTTCGTCCATACGCTCGGCGATGCGCATATCTATGCCAATCATTTCGAACAGGCGAAGCTGCAGATGACCCGCACGCCCAAGGCCCTGCCGACGATGCGCCTCAATCCGGATGTGAAGGATCTTCTCAGCTTTAAGTTCGAAGACTTTACGCTGGAAAATTACGAGGCCGATTCAAGTATCAAGGCGCCGATCGCGGTATGAGCGAACCGCGTGTCACCATCATCGTTGCGGTGTCCGAAAACGGCGTCATCGGCCGCGACCTCGACATGCCGTGGAAACTTTCCACCGACCTCAAACGCTTCAAGGCGATGACGATGGGCAAGCCGCTCATCATGGGCCGCAAGACATTTTTATCCGTCGGCGAGCGCCCATTGCCGGGCCGCCCGCATATCATCGTCAGCCGCAATGCCGATTACCGGCCGCAAGGCGTGGATGTCGTCTCCTCGCTGGAGGAGGCTTTGAAGCTTGCCGCAAGCAGGGCTGCGGAACTGGGTGTGGATGAGGTCTTCGTGGCCGGTGGCGGTGAGATTTACCGTCAGGCCATGCCCTTCGCCGATCAACTTTCCGTCACCCACGTCGCGGTAAAGCTCGATGGCGACACTTTTTTTCCGGAAATCGATCCTGCCGTTTTTGAGAAAATCGAGGAAATCCCTGCTCCCGCAGGGGAAAAGGACAATTATCCGGTTCTGTTTACCACTTATGTGCGAAGAGCCGCGTCAAAGTGAACTATTTACCCTGATTGGGTATTTAGTTACCACCTCTGCGTTGAAACGAACGCTTCTCCTTCCTATAACGGGTCGATATTCCCGCCGCACGCGAGCAATCGCTTTCGAACGGAACCGGGAGAGGCTTTTATAAAGAGGTATTGATGCCCTGGAGCAATCAGAATGGCGGCGGCGGCCCTTGGGGCGGCGGCGGTGGAGGAAACAACCAGGGCGGCGGTGGCGGCCCATGGGGGCAGGGGCCTAACCGGCCTCGCGGCGGTGGCGGCGGCAATGGTGGCCCGCCCGATCTCGAAGAGATCATCCGGCGCAGCCAGGACCGTTTCAAGAATGTGCTGCCCGGCGGCTTCAACGGCGGCGCGGTTGCCATCGTGGTTCTCGTCGTGCTGGTTTTCCTCGGCATTCAGTCCATCTATACCGTCCAGCCGGACGAGCGCGGCGTGGAACTGCGTTTCGGCCGCCCGAAGGACGAAATCTCGATGCCCGGTCTGCATTTCCATCTGTGGCCGATCGAGACGGTTGAAATCGTCAAGGTCACCGAGCAGCAGCAGAATATCGGTTCGCGGGCCTCATCGTCTTCGTCGAGCGGCGTGATGCTGACCGGCGACCAGAACATCGTCAACGTGCAGTTCTCGGTGCTCTATACGGTTTCGGATCCGAAATCCTATCTCTTCAACGTCGACAGCCCGGCCGAAACCCTGCAGCAGGTTTCCGAAAGCGCCATGCGCGAAGTCGTCGGCCGTCGTCCGGCACAGGATATTTTCCGCGATAACCGTCAGGCGATTGCGGCGGATGTGCGCACCATCATCCAGTCCACCATGGACGGTTATGGCGCCGGCATTTCCATCAATGCCGTGGCGATCGAAGATGCGGCGCCGCCGCGCGAAGTGGCCGATGCCTTCGATGAAGTGCAGCGTGCCGAACAGGACGAAGACCGCTTCGTTCAGGAAGCCAACCAGTACGCCAACCAGAAACTCGGCGCCGCTCGCGGTCAGGCCGCGCAGATCCTCGAAGAAGCGAATGCGTACAAGTCGCGCGTCGTGAACGAGGCGCAGGGTGAGGCGCAGCGCTTCGTCTCCATCTATGACCAGTATCGCACCGCGCCGGACGTGACCCGCCAGCGCATGTTCCTGGAAACGATGGAACAGGTTCTGAAGGGCTCCAACAAGATCATTATCGACGAAAAACAGGGCGTGGTGCCTTATCTGCCTCTGAACGAGATCATGCGCAACAATCCGGGCGCAGCACAGCAGGGAGGCAACTGATATGGGTAACCGTCTTTCTGCCATTCTCGTCGGCCTCGCCGTCGTGCTTTTCCTCGGTTACTCGTCGATCTTCGTCGTCAACGAGCGCCAGCAGGCCATCGTCGTCCGCTTCGGTGAAATCCAGGATGTGAAAACCGCGCCGGGCCTCTATTTCAAGCTGCCCTTCGCCTTCATGGATGCCGACCGGGTACAATATATCGAGAACCGGGCGCTGCGCTTCGATCACGACAATATCCGTGTTCAGGTTTCCGGCGGCAAGTTCTACGAGGTCGATGCCTTCGTGGTCTATCGCATCACGGATGCGCGCCGCTTCCGGCAGACGGTCTCGGGTGACCAGATGTCGGCGGAATCGCGCCTGCGTACCCGTCTCGACGCCTCGCTGCGCCGGGTCTACGGTCTGCGCGGCTTCGAATCGGCGCTCTCGGACGCCCGTGCATCGATGATGCAGGAAGTACGTGACGATCTGCGTCCCGATGCGGAATCGCTCGGTATCAGCATCGTCGATGTCCGCATCCGCCGTACCGACCTGACGCAGGAAGTCTCGCAGCAGACCTTCGAGCGCATGAAGTCGGAACGTCTGGCCGAGGCCGAACTGATCCGCGCCCGCGGTAACGAAGAGGCGCAGCGCCGCCGCGCCATCGCCGACCGTCAGGTCGTCGAGCTGGAATCCGACGCCCGCCGTCAGTCCGAAGTGCTGCGCGGTGAAGGCGATGCGGAGCGCAACAAGGTGTTCGGTGAGGCTTTCCAGCGCGATCCGAACTTCTTCGAGTTCTATCGCTCCATGTCGGCCTATGCCAATGCGCTGAACGGCAACGGCACGACGCTGGTTCTTTCCCCGGACTCGACCTTCTTCCGTTATTTCAACAATATCGACGGTGCGGCTCCGGCTGCCCCTGCGCCGGCACCGGCGAACTGATAGCGGAAAAAATGATTTTGGAGGGGCCGGTTTTACCGGCCCTTTCTTTTTGGTCCGTTTTCGTGCCAATGCTGTGGCTAAGGGCAAGGCGTCTCCCGCCTGTTCACGAAAAGGTATTTTTACACTTCATCATTCCGCCTTATGCTTTGCCGATATATGCAGGGCAAGACTATTTGAAACGCGAGGACGCTTATGGCCGTGACCCTTCTTTCGCCTTTTCGCAGCAGCATCGCCGCCGTCGCGGGCATCGCGCTTGTGGCAGGTAGCCTGACGGCACCGGTTGCTGCGAGAGCGCAGAGCCATGGGCCGGAATCGGTGGCCGATCTCGCCGAGCCGCTTCTCGATGCGGTCGTGAATATTTCCACGTCGCAGAACGTCAAGACCGACGGCAAGGGCCCGGTTCCGCCGCGTTTGCCGGAGGGCTCGCCCTTTCAGGAATTCTTCAAGGATTATTTCGACAGCCAGAAGCCCGAGGGTGGCGAAAAGGTGAGTTCGCTGGGTTCGGGTTTCGTCATCGATCCGGCCGGCTACGTTGTCACCAACAACCACGTCATCGAGGGTGCCGACGCTATCGAGGTGATTTTCCCGAACGGCTCGAAGCTCAAGGCGACGCTGGTCGGCACGGATACCAAGACCGACCTTTCGGTGCTGAAGGTGGAACCGAAAACGCCGCTGAAGGCCGTCAAGTTCGGCGATTCGCGCAGCATGCGCATCGGCGACTGGGTGATGGCCATCGGCAACCCCTTCGGGCTTGGCGGCTCGCTGACGGTGGGTGTCATTTCCGCGCGCGGGCGTAACATCAATGCCGGTCCCTATGATAATTTCATCCAGACGGATGCGGCCATCAACAAGGGCAATTCCGGCGGTCCGCTCTTCAACATGAAGGGTGAGGTTATCGGCATCAATACGGCGATCATTTCCCCGAGCGGCGGTTCGATCGGCATCGGTTTCGCCGTGCCGACGGAGCTTGCCCAGAATATCGTCCAGCAGCTCATCGAGTTCGGCGAGACGCGCCGCGGCTGGCTTGGCGTTCGTGTCCAGCCGGTCACCGACGATGTGGCGGCAAGCCTCGGCATGGACAGCGCCAAGGGTGCGCTGATCTCCGGCGTCGCCAAGGGCGGACCGGTGGAGAACGGCCCGATCCAGGCCGGCGATGTCGTGCTGAAATTCGACGGCAAGGATATTCATGAGATGCGCGACCTCTTGCGGATCGTGGCGGAAAGCCCGGTCGGCAAGGAGGTCGATGTGGTGATCCTGCGTGACGGCAAGGAGGAAACCGTCAAGGTCAAGCTCGGGCAATTGCAGGATACGACCGACGAAAAGGCCTCGGCGGAAGATCAGCAGAGCGAAGACGGCGATGGCGGTGTGGTTGCACCGGAAGATGATGGCGGCGCCGACGATCAGGCGCAGGACCAGACTCCGGAAGTTCGCGAGGCGCCGCAAAGCGTGCTCGGCATGAATCTCGTGGTGCTGAGCAACGAGTTGCGCACCGAAAAGGGCATTGCCGAAAGCGTCGAAGGCGTGCTGGTGGCGAGCGTCGATCCGGGCTCGCCCGCCGAGCAGAAGGGCATGAAGGCCGGCGATATCATCGTCGAGGTCGGGCAGGACTTCATGGAAGTGCCGGGCGACGTGCTGGTGCGCGTCAACGGCCTGAAATCCGAGGGCCGCAAGAATGCGCATATGATGGTGGCCGATGCGCAGGGTAATCTGCGCGTCGTGGCGCTGCCGCTGGAATAAGGCGCTTTCCTCCCGGTCAGGCAGGAATCGGGTGGTTGTGATCCCGGCTGCTCTCTAATTCTTGGTCTCCATCGAACGGAGGCCAAGAATATGAAATTACTCGAAAACAAGGTTGCCATCATCACCGGCGCGTCATCCGGCATCGGCCGGGCGACGGCGATGCTGTTTGCCGCCGAAGGTGCGGCCGTTGTCATCAATGCGCGCGGCGAAAAGGCCCTGCATGAGGTTGCCGCCGACATTCGTGAGGCCGGCGGTTGCGTCCACACGGTTGCCGGCGATGCCGGTGTTGCTGAAACCCATGCCCGGTTGGCGGATGCGGCCATAAGCGTCTTCGGTGGCCTCGATATTGGCGTCAACAATGCCGGAGCGGTAGGAGCCATGAAACCGCTGGCGGAGATTTCGCCTGCGGAATGGGATCATGCGCTCAATGTCAATCTCACTTCCGCCTTTCTGGGCGCGCGCTACCAGATTCCGCCGATGTTGATGCGGGGTGGCGGTTCCATCGTCTTCACCTCGAGCTTCGTCGGCACCAGCGCCGGCATACCGGGCATGGCGGCTTATGGCGCGGCCAAGGCGGGGTTGATGGGGCTGGTGAAAGGCATCACCGCCGACTATGCGATCAATGGCATTCGCGCCAATGCGCTGCTGCCCGGCGGGGTCGATACAGCTGCTGCGGGAGACGACGCCCAGAAGGAATGGGCCGCCGGCCTGCACGCGATGAAACGTATCGCTGAGCCGCCGGAAATTGCGCGGGCAGCGCTTTTCCTCGCGAGCCCCATGGCGAGCTTCGTCGCCGGTGCCGCTCTGTTCGCCGATGGCGGCAATGCCGCCGTGAAATGACCTTGGGAACTGGCGGGCAGGTGTCTTATCGCGCCCGCCATTCTTCCAGCGTCAGCGCATAGGTGACGTGCGGCCGCAGATGCGGATGTGTGTCTTCCGGCACGCGCGGATGGTCGAAGTCGCGCGAAGGATCGCGCTTCAGGCCGATGCGCTCCATCACCGCCGTCGAACGGTGGTTGTCGTGGACGGCGAAGGAGACGATTTCCGGCGTTTCCTTTTCATCGAAGGCCATGACGAGCAGCGACTGCGCCGCTTCCGTGACATAGCCGTGGCCCCAGAAGCGGGTGGCGAGCCGCCAGCCGATCTCCATGGTGCCGACCGGGAAGGGGGGATCGAGGTTCATGACCGGGGAGATACCGCAGAAGCCCATGACTTCGCAGGTTTCACGCAGCTCCATGGCATAAAAGCCATAGCCGCTGCCGCGGATCATGCCGTTGATGGTTTCCAGCACGGCGTCCGCTTCCGCATGGCTGCGGCGGAAGGGGAAAAACTCCATGACCTTTTCGTCGGCGTTGATTTCGCGGAACAGGTCACGGTCGCTCTCCTTCCACTCGCGCAGAATGAGTCGTGGCGTCTCTCGGATGATCATGGAGTGACAAAATCCGTCTTGCGATAGCCCTGGATGTAAAGAAGCGCGGTCAGGTCGCCATGGTCGATGCGCATCTGCGCCTCGGCGGCCACTGCCGGCTTGGCGTGCAGGGCAACGCCGGCGCCGGCGAGATGCAGCATGCCGAGATCGTTGGCGCCATCGCCGACCGCCATCGCCTCTTCCGGCGAGATGCCGAGCTTTGCGGCAATATCGTTCAGCGCATCCACCTTGGCCTGCTTGCCAAGGATGGGTTCGGCAACGGTGCCGTCAAGTTCGCCATTGGCTTCGCCGAGCAGATTGGCGCGGTCCTCATCGAAACCCAGCATGGCGGCGACACGGCCGGTGAAGACGGTGAAGCCGCCGGAAACGAGGGCGGTATAATAGCCCTTGGCCTTCATGGTGGCGATCAACTCCCTGCCGCCGGGGGTAAGCGTGATGCGCTTTTCGATGACATCGTCGATAACCGAGACAGGCAGGCCCTTCAGCAGCGCCACACGTTCCCGCAATGCAGGTTCGAAGGCGATCTCGCCATTCATGGCGCGGGCGGTAATAGCGGAAACTTTTTCCTTCAGCCCGACTTCGGCGGCCAGCTCGTCAATGCATTCCTGGCCGATCATGGTCGAATCCATATCGGCGATCAGCAGTTTCTTCCGGCGCTGATCCTGTTCCTGGATGACGATATCGATCGGTTTTCCGACAAGCTCGGCTGCAATGGCACTGCGAGCCTGCTCGGCTGCGGTGCCGGAAGGCAGGGCGATATCGCAGGCGATGCCATCGGCCAGCCAATAAAGGCCCGATGCGTTGACGGCCTTTGCGGCCGCCTCGCCGAGGGCCGGTGTCAGAACAGGATTTGACGGATTGGCGATAAGCGTGGCAACGAGAGCCATGATGAAAAACCTTGATGAGAATTTTGATGCGATCCTGATAACCGGCCCGACGGCAAGCGGCAAGTCCGCGCTTGCGCTTCGTCTGGCGCGGGAGCGGGACGGCGTCGTCATCAATGCCGACAGCATGCAGGTTTACGACACGCTGCGGGTGCTGACCGCGCGGCCGTCCGAAGACGAGATGGAGGGCGTGCCGCATCTTCTCTACGGCCATGTGCCGGCGAGCAGCCTCTACTCAACCGGCGAATGGCTGCGGGAGATTTCCGCCCTGCTTGCGGATTTGCGCGGGCAGGGGCGTTTGCCCGTCATCGTCGGCGGTACGGGGCTTTATTTCAAGGCGCTGACGGGTGGGCTTTCCGATATGCCCGCCATTCCCGATGACATCCGCGATGGGCTGCGCGCCCGGCTGATCGGGGAGGGGGCGGCTGCGCTCCATGCCGAACTCGCACGGCACGATTCGGCCATGGCGGATATGCTGCAGCCGGGAGACGGCCAGCGTATCGTCCGGGCGCTGGAGGTGCTCAAGGCGACCGGAAAGTCGATCCGGGATTTTCAGCGCGCCAGCGGCCCGATGATCGTCGATCCCGAGCGGGCGCAAAAATTCGTCGTCCTGCCGGAAAGGCCGGTGCTGCATGACCGCATCAACCGGCGTTTCGAGATGATGATGGATAGCGGGGCAGTGGAGGAGGTGCAGGCGCTTCTCGCGCTCAACCTCGCATCCGATGCCACCGCAATGAAGGCGATCGGCGTTGCCCAGATTGCCGATATGCTGGCCGGGCGCATCGGCGAGGCGGAGGTGATCGAAAAATCGGCGGCCGCGACACGTCAATATGCCAAACGGCAGATGACCTGGTTTCGCAACCAGATGGGGGACGACTGGACACGTATCCAGCCGTGAGAGCGCCCATCAGTCTTTCCGGTAGAGACTGCCGAGCGGTTTCTTCAGCAGGCTTTCGCGGAGCGAAGGACGTGCATCGCCGGGCGGTGGGCCATTCTGTGCCTGCATCTGGAAACTCGCCTTGCGCAATTCGTTGACGGCGCCGGAGGCCGCATCGGGTGCCGCCGGATTTGGCGATGCGGAGAGTGTGCGGCCGGGCAGCATGTCCGGGCGGTACGGCTCGTATCCCTCCGGTGCGGCCGTTCCCAGTTCCCGCTTCCAGCGGTCGATATCGTCTGTCTCCCGTGGTGCGGCTGCCGGCTCCGGCAGATCGGAAAAGGCTGCTTCGACGCTTTGCTGGAAGCCGGTGATGACAGGCTTGGCCGTGGCGCGCATGCGGGTGACGATGTTGTTCAGATCGACCGTGTCCGGGGTTTCATGGTTCGTATGGCTGATGGTGCCGCTCGCCTTCGGCAATTTGGCGGTGGCCACGCGGTCGAAACGCATGCGCATCGGTACATTGACGGCCTCGCCGAAGGCGATGGCCTCGCCATTGCCGATGGAAGACAGAAAGCTGGTGGTCGAGGTCGATGCGTTCGGTACGGCGGAGAGAATGATCTTCTGGTCGATCTCGTTCGACAGCCGCATGGCGAAAACGGTCGAGCATTGCGACAGGATGGTCTGGTCCAGTTCGCTTGGCCGCTGGCTGATGACGCCGAGCGAAATGCCGTATTTGCGGCCCTCCTTGGCGATCTGGGCAATGGATTGCCGGGTGGGGAAAAAGCCGCGCTCGGGGTCGGCGGGCACATAACGGTGCGCTTCCTCGCAGACGACAAGCATATGCAGCGAGCCGCGCGCCAGCACCGCCAGTTCGAAGGACATGCGGCACAGGACGGAGACCACCGAATTCACCACTTCGGAGGGGATGCCGGAGAGCTGGAACACCGAAATCGGTTTGCCTTCCCCCGGAATGCGGAAAATATGCGCGACCGTCTCCAGAATGGTGTCGCTGATCGTATTGCTGGAGAACATGAAATTGTAGCGTGTGTCGTTGATGGCCGAGAGAATGCGGCCTTTCAGCGAGCGCAGCGCGGGTTTTTCGCCACGCCCTTCCAGCCGGCCGATACGCTCGTCGATGAGAGCGAGGAGATCGGCCATGCGATAGGGCACCGGCGTATCCGGCGTGATCGCGCTCTTGTCGGACGTGCGGCGCACGGCGGAACCATCGGTGCCGCGAAATGCCTTTTTCGCTTCCGGAACGAGGTCGCGAAGGACATCCATTTCTTCCGGCACGGGTTTGCGTCCGCGGAAAATCACTTCCGCAAATTCTTCAAGGCGCATCAGCCAGAAGGGAAGATCCAGCGTATCGGTGTCGATGACGACCGAATGATCGGGAAAGGCGGCCGCGAATTCATTATGCGGATCGAGAATGAGGACACGCAGCTTCGGGTCGGTCTCGATCGCCTTGTTCAGAAGCAGCGAGACGGCGGTGGTCTTGCCCACGCCCGTCGAGCCGACGACGGCGAAATGTTTGGAAAGCATCTGGGGAATGCTGATGGTGGCGTTGATCGTATCGTCCTGCGTCAGCCTGCCGATCGTGCAGGCGTCGCGCTTGCCGCTGTCGTAAATCTTGGCAAGATCGCTGGTGCGGATGCGATGCGCCACCGCACCCAGATAGGGGTAACGGGAGATGCCGGTGGAAAAGCGCTCGCTGCCATCCTCGGTGCGATAGACCTCGCCAACCAGTTCAACGTCGATCAGCAGCCTGTTCGGCCTGTCCGCCGCCCAGTAGTCCTCGCCGGTTCGCATGGAAAAAACCAGCGCTGCGACACGGCTCGTACCCATCTCGATGGAGATCAGGCGTCCGACGGACCAGAGCTGCGAGACATCGGTGGTGCCGGGTTCCGTTTCGGCGGCGATGGTGGCATGCGCACCGTTACAGGCGATGACGCGGCCCAGCATGCGGTTCGCCGGCTGCTGGCCGGATCGCCGTTCGTTTTCGTCCATGCGGGACGCACTATGAAACGTGTCGTTACTCACATTTTTTCCCGGTACATGCGGATGATCGCGGTGGTTCGGGCAGTATCTGCGTTCTCGATATTAAAAGATTATGCTTAACAACATGTGTATCGGCTGCGTTCGAAAATTTCGCGCAAGCAGCCTTTCAGGTAATAAAAGAAGGCGACGGCGATTTTTTCCTGCAATATGCGTTGACGGCTGGGGCTTTTGTGGCTAACACTCCGGCCCATGAAAAATCTTAACGTACTTATCGTGGTGGGACGGCGCATGGGCAGGATGGTGTAACCATCCGGCGAAAGCACCCATGCGCTGAACGAGGCTCCTCTAGGGGCCTTTTTTTATGTCTTCAAACAGGCCCTCGGGCTCCTCGATATCCAAAGCCAAAGCGGGATGGAAACAGGCAATGACGGATAAGGACAATACGGAAAACAGCAATCGCATGACAGGTGCGGAGATCGTTCTGCAGGCGCTGAAGGACAATGGCGTCGAGCACATCTTCGGTTATCCGGGCGGTGCCGTGCTTCCGATCTATGACGAGATTTTCCAGCAGGAAGACATCCAGCATATCCTCGTGCGCCACGAGCAGGGCGCTGGCCACGCCGCCGAAGGTTATGCACGCTCCACCGGCAAAGTTGGCGTTATGCTCGTCACATCCGGACCCGGTGCGACGAATGCGGTCACCCCGCTGCAGGATGCGCTGATGGATTCCATTCCGCTCGTCTGCCTGTCCGGTCAGGTTCCCACCACGCTCATCGGTTCCGACGCCTTCCAGGAATGCGATACTGTCGGTATCACGCGCCCCTGCACCAAGCACAACTGGCTGGTCAAGGACGTCAACGAGCTGGCGGGCATCATCCATGAAGCCTTCCGTATCGCGCAGACGGGTCGTCCCGGTCCTGTCGTCGTCGATATTCCGAAGGACATCCAGTTCGCCACCGGCACCTATACGCCGCCCTCCGCCGCCACCCAGCACGAGAGCTACAAGCCGAAGGTTCAGGGCGATCTGAACGCCATTCATGCCGCCATCGACCTGATGTCGAAGGCGAAGAAGCCGGTTTTCTATACCGGCGGCGGCGTCATCAATTCCGGTCCGGAGGCAACCCGGCTGCTGCGCGAACTGGTGGAGCTGACCGGCTTCCCGATCACCTCGACGCTGATGGGTCTCGGCGCCTATCCGGCTTCCGGCAAGAACTGGCTCGGCATGCTGGGCATGCACGGTTCCTACGAAGCCAATATGACGATGCATGATTGCGACGTTCTGGTCTGCGTCGGCGCGCGTTTCGACGACCGAATTACCGGCCGCATCAATGCGTTTTCGCCGAATTCGAAGAAGATCCATATCGATATCGATCCGTCCTCGATCAACAAGACGGTTCGCGTCGACGTGCCGATCATCGGGGATGTCAGCCATGTTCTGGAAGATATGGTTCGCCTGTGGCGCGCTCTGCCGAAGAAGGTTGAGAAGGCGCAGACGGCCGACTGGTGGGCGCAGATCGAGCGCTGGCGCGCCCGCAACTCCTTCGCCTACAAGAATTCCAACGATGTCATCATGCCGCAATATGCCTTGCAGCGGCTTTATGAGGCCTCGAAGGGCCGCGACACCTACATCACCACCGAAGTCGGCCAGCATCAGATGTGGGCGGCGCAGTTCTTCGGCTTCGAGGAGCCGAACCACTGGATGACCTCGGGCGGTCTCGGCACCATGGGCTACGGCCTGCCGGCGGCCATCGGCGTTCAGGTCGCGCATCCGGACGCGCTGGTCATCGATATTGCCGGTGACGCCTCGATCCAGATGTGCATTCAGGAAATGTCCTGCGCCATCCAGTACGGTCTGCCGGTGAAGATCTTCATCCTCAACAACCAGTATATGGGTATGGTGCGCCAATGGCAGCAGCTGCTGCACGGCAACCGCCTGTCCAACTCCTATACGGAAGCCATGCCCGATTTTGTCAAGCTGGCGGAAGCCTATGGCGCGGTCGGCATGTATTGCGACGATCCAAAGGAACTGGACGACAAGATTGCAGAAATGATCGCGGTCAAGAAGCCGGTCATCTTCGATTGCCGCGTCGCCAATCTTGCCAATTGCTTCCCGATGATCCCGTCTGGTAAAGCCCATAACGAGATGCTGTTGCCGGATGAGGCGACGGATGAAGCGGTTGCCAACGCCATTGACGCCAAGGGCCGTCAGCTAGTCTGAGCCGGGAGAGGAAAAGGACATGAACGCACACCTACAACCCACCGGCTCGGCCTATTTCATCCAGAAGGAAACGGCCGCCGTTGAAAATCACACGCTGTCGGTTCTCGTCAGCAACGAGCCGGGCGTTCTCGCCCGGGTCATCGGCCTGTTCTCCGGCCGCGGCTACAACATCGAGAGCCTGACGGTTTCGGAAACGGAACATGAGGCGCATCTGTCGCGCATCACCATCGTCACGCGCGGCACGCCCATCGTGCTGGAGCAGATCAAGGCGCAGCTGGAACGCATCGTGCCGGTGCACCGGGTTCTCGATCTCACCGTTCGCGCCCGCGAACTGGGGCAGGAGCGGCCTATCGAGCGCGAAGTGGCGCTTATCAAGGTCGCCGGTTCCGGCGAGGACCGTGCTGAGACGCTGCGCCTTGCCGATGCGTTTCAGGCCAAGGTAGTGGATGCGACGGTGGAGCATTTCATCTTCGAGATCACCGGCAAGTCGTCGAAGATCGACCAGTTCGTGGCGATCATCAAGCCGCTCGGCCTGATCGAGATTTGCCGCACCGGTATCGCGGCGATGAATCGCGGCCCGCAGGGGATGTAACCTCCACATCCGGAGCCGTTGCCTTCAATACAGCCTGCGGTTCGCTGTGGGTTAGACCTGGAAAGGTTTTGAAAGCTCTCTTT